>CAZFLB010000090.1:0-2998 GCA_964518945.1 uncultured Acidobacteriota bacterium
GCAATGAGCGGTGGCGTACTTGAAGAACGCACACGTTTAGAATCTACCTCTACTGTTACTTTAGTATTTGAAAGACTAATAAGAGTTTCAAGCAGCTCTTGAATAGTATACATATTTCCACTAGCGATATTGTATGCTGATCCTGATTTGCAATATTCCATTGTCAGGGCATATGCTTTTACCATATCACGAACATCAGAGAAATCCCTACGATCAGAAAGATTACCGACCAATATTGTAGGTGGTTGTTGTCCATATTCGATTCTAGCAAGTTGTCTGGCGAATGCAGTTGCTACAAAGTGATCGTTTTGTCTTGGACCAATATGATTTAATGGCCTCACACGAACAATATCTAATCCCTGCCCTAAAAAATATGCTTGGGCTAGCAGGTCTTCTGCGGCCTTGCTGGCACTATAAGGACTGTTTGGGCTGAAGCACAGATCTTCCTTGATTGGCATATTGTTACTGCTTACTTTACCGTAAACCTCCATTGAGGTGACTACAAGTACTCTACATTTAAGTTTGAGTTTCGAGATAGCATCTAGTATGTTTAGGGCAGCGTATACGTTGGCATCAAAATTCCCTTTGGGGTCTTCCCAGCTGGTGTGCACTGCTGCCTGTCCTGCTAGGTGATATATGTAATCCGGTTTTATTTGCTCTAGAAAGTCAATTGTAGTATGAGGATTTGCAAGGTCCATACACTGGTAGTTGAATGGGGTGTTTGTTTGCAATACAGGTGATGATGATTTTCCACAGCCCCAAACTGTCTGATTGCTATTTTTTAGGAGATATTCGGCTAGGTGACTGCCAACAAAGCCTCCGGCTCCGGTTATTATTGCTTGCAAATCCAATCTCTCCAGATTAACATTTTAAACTGTCATACAAGACAGTTGCTCGAACGAGATTATACCTTGTTTCTATACCATTTGTCAGTTTGACAATGATAGGCTAGCTAAGTATAATTTGCGCGGATGCTAAGGTTGCATTAGGAATGGCAGACAAATAACCTATGTGCGTATGATTTAGTCTTGTTGTTATGCATAGAGGTGCCTCAAGATTATAAGTTTCAGGAATTCACATAGAGAGATTATTGGAACAGTGACTGAAGACAAGAAAGATACCATTGTTACACCTAAGATAATTGGTGAACTTGAAAATAAAATGCGTCTAGAAGGCGTTGTAAAGAGCAGCGAAATTTTCGGTGTTCTTGTGGATGTTGGGGTTGATCATGATGGATTAGTGCATATATCTGAGATCAGCAAGCACAATAATGGTGTTGATAAGCAAAACTTAGATGTTGGTCAGAAAATCACTGTCTGGGTGAAGAAAACAGATGAAAATTCTGGTCAGATATCTTTAACGCTTAAAGAACCACTCGCATTAGAATGGAGTGATTTGAAATCAGGCGAGACATATATAGGGAATGTCACGAGATTGGAAAGGTTTGGAGCGTTTGTTGACATTGGGGCGGAACGCCCCGGTTTGGTACATATTCGTGAGATTACCATGGGGCGTTTAGAGCACCCTGAGGAAATATTAACCATTGGGGAAGAAGTGGAAGTTCAGCTGCTTGGGATTAATAAGAAGAAGCGACAAATAAATCTTAGTATGCGTACATTGGAGCAGAAATTTATGGATAGTGAAGATGATGAGGATCCGGTTCCAACTGCAATGGAGCTAGCATTACGTGCCGCTATGGATCCTGAATCTGAAGCAAAGCAAGACAAACCACTAAAACACAATAAGGGATCAAGGAGTACACAAGAAGATATTTTACGTCGAACCCTAGAGGGGCGTCCCAATGACTAGCTCTGATATTATTCCAGGTAACGCAATCGCAATATTGAGGTAAAAAATATTACAGATATAATTATTGCAGAGCCCACGCACCAGACACAAATTTCCTCTATTATGATAATTTCCACGTAGGTTAGCCACATAGAGTACATGAATCCAAAGAGAGATATACCAAATACTGCCAGTCGTGATGTCTCACGCAAATGAGGAGCAAAACGTTCCAACAATGTAATTGCACCAATAATTAAATACATTGCTAGACCTAAAGCGGCAATAGGGATACCCGCTATAGTAGAGTAGCTGCTTGCATTTACTACATCGCATTTGCCTGTTCCTAGGCACAGAGCGTCCACACGAAATAACTTGGTCCAGGTGAGGTAAAGGGCATCTAATGACCCAAGAAATACTAAGATATATATTATCCAAGCTTTACTTTTACTATCTCTTCTGTTAGTAGCATTTTTAAGGTTGTTATTCATAATATTGCTCGGATGTATGAAGTGTAGCATATGGGTGCTTGCGTGTTACGGACAACCTTATACTGGCTGCTATGGTTATACTGCCGGCAACTACTATCATACCGTTATTGCCAGCTAATTTTATGGCAGTATTAAGCGCATTTTCAGTGTTGTTCTCTAGAGTAGTAGAGCAACTATAATCGGAAGCTATAGTTTCTAGCTCGTTAGGCGTCATCGAACGAGGCATTCGAGTCGAGGTCAGAACTATGTGACTGCAACTTGGAAGGAGCTCAGCAAACATACCTTTAATATCCTTATCACTCATTGCTCCAAAAATCAACACTCTTTTCTGGCGGGGAAACAAATCTTCTAATACTTTAGTCAATTGTGATGCTGAAGCTTGATTGTGTGATGAATCAATGAGTACAGGAGGTGTACTTTGAAAGATTTCACAGCGTGCAGGCCAATTCACTTGATTTAGACCTTTGCTTATAGCGCTTTGAGGTATATCCCAACCCTGTTGAGATAGTTGTTCTATTATTGACATAACTACGGTTACATTTTCAATTTGATGTTGACCTAATAATGGAATCCTTTGGTTGACTTTGTTCTGATTTTGGCCAACACGCCAGATTGAGAAAAGTTGACCTGACAAGTCACTGTCTATATGTTCCGATCGCCATACCTTTGATGTGTCAATAAAAGGAGCTTTTAGCGCCGATGCATGTTTATTGAGAACTGTT
>CAZFLB010000091.1:0-4033 GCA_964518945.1 uncultured Acidobacteriota bacterium
CACTATTGATTATGTAGTTAATGAAACCAGTAACACCTCCAGATCGTTGGGTTAATGCGATTAAGGCACCCATTAAAGCACTGAACATAATCGTACGGGTTTGTCCCTCGTTTTTGTATACATCGACCAGAGCTTGTATAGCTTCCTTCAGGCCCGAAAGGATGTTCCCACCACCAAGAAGAGCTTGTCCAAACCAGATTCCGGCGAACAATGATAAGAAAACCTGTTTAGTTATGAGTGCTGTGAATATTGCGATGAGCGGAGGCAGTAAGCTCAACCATGTAAGAGAATCCAAGGAGTACTCCTATCTCTTTTAAACATTGAATACTTTTTTAGTTGCTATGCTATTTTCTCATGGAAAGGTTAATCCTAGAGGAACCTTTTGTCTAATAGTGGCATTTGTTTACAGAGTGCCCTTTAACGTAGCTATGGACTACTGGATCCTTATAGAGGTGTGTAAATCTTGATAACATAGAACCGAAACACTACTAACTTATGGAATTCACCATTGTTGAGACATCTCGTGAACTTGTTGAGCTTTGCAACAAACTTGCTACTGTAGGCTCTTTTGCACTGGACACTGAATTCGTTCGGGACCGTACTTTTTTTATTCAACTTGGAATAGTGCAGGTCGCTTCAGACGGTGTGGAGGCTATTATTGACCCCCAGGCGGTAGAGTCACTTGAGCCTCTGTATGCACTTCTACAGGACGCTTCGATTGAGAAAATTGTTCATGCTGGCGAACAGGATTTTGCAGCGCTGTATGAGGGAAGTGGTGTCGTACCCAAAAATGTCTTTGACTCTCAGATTGTAGCTGCCCTTGTTGGCTACGGTGATCAAATTTCCTATGCAAAGCTTGTTGGCCGCGTTACTGGCGTGCAATTGTCGAAGCTGGAGACGTTGAGCAACTGGACCGCTAGACCTTTAACAGCTGCACAAATCGAATATTCGATTGAAGACGTCCGTTATTTAGTTCAAATCAGAGCCCATCTAGTTGAGCGTCTTGTAGAACTTGGTCGTGCGGGTTGGGAACGGGAAGAGTGCGTCCGTTTGGAGAAAGAAGACATTTATCGCCTTATCCCACCGGAGGAGTATTATATGCGACTTAAGAAAGGAGGTTTGACAGGTGAGAGCTTGGGGGCATTGCAGGCAGTTGCAGCATGGAGAGAGAAAATTGCTCGTAAGCGCAACTTGCCACGAGGTTGGATACTGCGTGACCAAACAATTGTCGAAATCGCTCGTAGGAAACCGTCCTCTTTAAAGAGTCTTAAACAAATTCGATCACTTGAACCAAGTCAAATTGAAAAACATGGCGCACAAATTATTAAGTCAGTGCAAAAGGGAATAGTTGGACCGATAGAACTAGTTCCCCAGAATAGAGAAAAATTGAAGGAGCCCCCGCAAATCGAATCTATTGTTAGGTTGCTGGAGGCTTGGTTATATGCATGTTCTGTCCAAGTGAAAATAGCCCCTTCAATGCTTGCCACTCGAGGGGAACTTAGGAGGCTTGCTGTAGGGTATTACAACAGTAAGATTCCAGAGCTTGACGTTTTGAAAGGTTGGAGACGAAATCTTGTTGGTAAAGATTTGCTCGATCTACTAGATGGTGTAAATGAGCTAAGAATACAAGATTGCAAGATTGTCACGAAAACTCATTAATAGGAATACTCCCCTTCAATAACAGCTGTCTAGTAGCAAGAAGCGTCATTTAGTTGGTGCTTTTTATTTCGTGCCTTTGTAGTACCAGAATAAGCTGATAATATTTCAGGGCTAATGCCTTGGAATTGGAAGCTTCACTGGCAAATTGTTCTGGGACTCGTTTCAGGACTTGTCTATGGAATAATTGCGGCAGCCAATAGTTGGGGACAGTTTACTTCAGATTGGATTGCACCGTTCGGTACAATTTTCATCAATGGTTTACAGCTTATAGCAGTGCCTTTGGTTCTTGCGTCGTTGATCACCGGTGTTGCTTCTTTGAGCGACCTCCGAAAGTTATCTCGTATCGGAGGCAAGACGATAGCAATTTACATGGGTACGACCGCGATTGCAGTTGTCATCGGGCTATTTATTGTTAATGTGGTACGACCTGGAGAACAGTTGCCTGAGACGGCACGTGTTCGTTTACAGGCACAATTTGCCGAAACTGCATCCGAACGTGAAGAGCAAGCGGAAGTGGTTGGAAAACGAGGCCCGCTTCAGCTGCTAGAGGATATTGTCCCATCGAACTTTTTTGCCTCGGCTTCAAGCAATAGAAATATGCTCCAAGTCGTTTTTTTTGCGCTGATATTTGGAGTTGCATTAATCCAAATACCGAATAAAAAGAGTAAACCCATTCTTGACATTTGCGATTCATTGAATGCAGTGATCATTCGTTTGGTGGATCTTATTATGCTAATTGCACCGATTGGGGTTTTCTCTCTGATCGCAAGAACGATTACGGATCTTGTTCAAAAAGATGACTTCGCTCAAGTATTGCAACTAGTGGGTGCCTTAGGTTTTTATAGTTTTGCTGTAATTATGGGGCTGGCAATCCAGATGGGTTTTACTTACTTTTTGTTATTGAAATTCTTTACGCCATTAAAGCTCCGTACGTTTCTCTCTGGGATCGCACCTGTACAACTTGTTGCGTTTTCAACGAGCTCTAGTGGAGCCACTTTGCCTGTAACTATGGAGTGTTGTGAAGAAAAATTGGGCGTTTCTGAAGAAGTTTCTTCATTCGTTTTGCCTTTGGGTGCGACAATCAATATGGACGGTACTGCCCTGTATCAAGCTGTTGCTGCCGTTTTCATTGCGCAGTCACTCGGAATGGACATTGGGCTTGCTGGTCAGCTGACTATTGTATTGACAGCAGTCCTCGTTTCGATTGGAACCGCTGCTGTACCTGGTGCTGGTATAATTATGCTAGTCATAATCTTGCAACAAATAAACGTTCCGAGTGCTGGGATAGCACTGATCTTTGGCGTCGACCGTATACTTGATATGCTTCGCACGGCAACTAACGTAACAGGAGATGCAACAGTTGCAACAGTAGTGGCTGCAAGTGAAGGACAGCTTAATCTACGTTAATTAGCTTAAGAATAAGTTAGGAAGCGTACAATTTTTGTGTTTTATTATTAGTGACAAGGAGGATTCTTGATGGCAGATTTGGCTCCAAGGAATTCAGTTCAGTTAGGTGAAGTTGTTCCTGATTTCGAACTGGCGACATATGATCCAACAATCAATGATTTTGGAACAGTGAGCCTCGAGCGTTTGAAGTCTGATGGTAAGTGGACGATTCTGTTTTTCTATCCCGCTGATTTCACGTTTGTCTGAGCGACTGAATTCGCTGCTCTGGCAGAGCAGCATGAGCGTTTCAAAAAAATGGGCGCAGAATTAATTACGGTTAGTACTGATACACAGTTTGTACATCTCGCTTGGAAACAGCACGAAAAGAGTCTTGACAAGGTCGAGTACTTGATGGGGGCGGACCCCACCGGAGAGCTAGCCCGTCAATTTGGCGTGTATGTTGATGAAGAAGGACTTGCACTCAGAGGTACGTTTATAATTAATCCTGAAGGTACTCTCTTGAGTTCAGAAGTGAGCTTTTTCAATGTGGGGCGCAACATCGATGAGTTGATGCGGAAATTTAAGGCGAATCTATACGTTAGTAAGAAAACCGAAGAAGGGTGTCCATCTCAATGGACAGACGAAGGTGATAAGACCCTTAAACCTGGGCCTGAGCTTGTGGGAAAGGTTTACGAAGCCTTAATTAAATAGGCGTATTAGCGAAACTTTTATTCGTCCTGTGAAGTGAGACTGATGTTCTGTTGGTCTCACTTTTTCCTATGGTGCTGTTGTTGGAGTTACTCGCGGGAGTCCGCTTGCGCTAATTTCCTGTTTTAGTTTGCGTTGTCAAAGTAACGGTTACAAGCTTGGGCAAATTCTAAGTCTAATTGTGAAATTGCATCAGCATCATGCGTTATCAATGAGATAGTGACGCTATTGTAGATGTTGGTCCATTCTGGATGATGTTCTAGCTTTTCGGCAACCAAGG
>CAZFLB010000092.1:0-16189 GCA_964518945.1 uncultured Acidobacteriota bacterium
TCCCTGGAGAATCTATTGTTGGATATATCACTCGGGGTAAAGGTGTGTCTGTACACACTGTCGACTGCACAAACTTGCTTAACCTTATGACAGACCCCGATCGCCGCATAGATGTCTCTTGGCAGGGCGAAAAGGAGACAAAATACAACATTAATCTCTCGGTTAAAGTCGAAGATCGAAAGGGAATCCTCGCAGATATCGCGGCAATCATCGCAGATAAAAACACAGACATACGTACGGTAGAATCTAAAACTTTTGAGGATCAAACAGCTTTCATTGATGTTACGGTCTCAATTAGCAATATCAAGGAACTAAATCGAATCACAAAATCCATCCGCACTATTGAAGGGGTTCTAGAAGTTACACGCCAGGGATTAAACCCACAAAACGACAGGAGCACCAACTTATGAAGGAAGCCATTTTCACTCAGAAAGCACCCGAACCCATCGGCCCTTACAGCCAAGCAGTACGCGTAGGAAACCTTCTCTTTGTTTCCGGCCAAGTCCCTCTAGATCCGTCTACTGGGGAGATGGTCCAAGGAGATATAACAGTACTAACAAAACGAGTCATGGACAGCATAATCGCTATCCTTAGTGCCGCAGACATGACAAGCACACAAATCGTCAAGGCTAATATTTACTTAGCCGACATAAATGAGTTTTCTGAGATGAACAATGCTTACAGCGCTTATTTCAACGAAGGTGTCCCCCCGGCTCGAGCAGCTGTTCAGCCAGCAAAACTCCCGAAAGATGCCCGCATTGAAATTGAAGTGATCGCTAGTACAGAGATATAAGATTCTCAAACTCAGGAAAGTTTAATGGCGCCTCAAGCTTATTAGACTAAACGCTACTCCTTGAGCTCAAGTTCCTGGGACATCTCTTTTAAAGACCGAAAACTATAAATTCCTGAATTATGTCCGTCGGACCAAGAAATCTGTATCGCGTAGTTCCCAACTGGATCGATTTTTGTCGCACGAAAATTGCTTGGTAACAATAAAACCAAATGTTTTCTCTTCCCTGTCCACTCATCAACACACAAAGCGCACGGACAGCGATTTCGAAGAAAATCGAACGGTAAAATCGAATCGGTACCATCACTCCATACAATCTTGAGCTTTCCTCCTTCCTCTAAAATATCGCTAGGAGTGTATCCAGAACCACTCTCAAAATTCACACGAGCAACTGCTGCTGCCACACGGGACGCGATTTCACTGTAGGCAACCGCCACCAATGATTCGGGTTGACGCGCAACAATTGGATGTCCTGAATCTCCAGAGAGAACAACTTCTGGGTCAATCGGAATACCACCTAGAAAAGGAATGCCTAGGTCTGAACTAATTGCTTTGCCTCCTCCTTGACTAAAAATATAAGTACGTTCGTCACAGTGAGAGCAGGCAAAATAACTCATATTCTCTACTACACCCAAAACTGGAACTTGGACTGGCTGAAACATACGAAGACCCTTTTCAGCAATTGTACGAGCAACATCTTGTGGGGTAGTTACTATAACAGCTCCTGTCAAAGGGACACTTTGAGTTAGTGTCAGCTGTACATCTCCGGTACCAGGAGGCAAATCAACTATCAGGTAATCGAGTTCTCCCCAAACAACACCAGACAGAAACTGCTGAATCAAGCGAGTCGCCATCGGCCCTCTCCAAATTACTGGTGTTTCTTTGGTCGTCAAGAGACCCATAGACATAATACGAATACCATCGGCATCGACAGGAATTAACCTTTGCTGGTCATCTGCTTCAGGACGATTATCAGATATTCCAAACATTGTACCTTGAGATGGCCCGTAAACATCGGCATCACAAATACCAACAGAAGCTCCACTTCGCTTTAGTGCGACAGCTAAATTTGCGGCAACGGTTGATTTTCCTACTCCACCCTTCCCAGATGCCACAGCGATAATATTTTTAACACCTGAAGGCTTTTTAGGTGCTCCGGCTACTTGTTGTCCAGCTGGAGAACCTTTCGGCGAAGCTTGTTGGAGTACATCCGGACCCGTAGTAACACGCCACTTGACCTCAACATGAGCTTCATCGATATTTTCAAGTTTAAGGATTGCGTCTCGAGCCTGTTCTCGGATGTGTTCTTTTGCTGTACTTGCAGGATTAGCAATTTCAACATCACAACTAACTATCGGTGCACAGATCCGAATATTCTTTACATAATCGAGTGACACAATATCACGGCCGAGATCAGGGTCTCGTACCGCAGAAAGCTCATGGAGCACATCTTGTTCAGTAGTCATTATTCAGCCTCCGTGATCTTGTTGCCCTTATCTCTCCCGATTAACACAATGTTTTTTCTTCTTCTCGTTAAACTGGTCCTACAATATCGCCAACAAAGCTTCACTCTTTAGGATCAACAACTATGCAATAACCGATTATTGCCAGCTTGACAATACGTAAGCTACCTCAAAGAGTTCATTATTTTTTCAAGGGTAGCCTTAGGAGGGCGAACTTGGGATAAAGGAAGAGAAGCCAAAGGTTCATCAACAAGGTTAAGAAGATCTATCAAGTTGTTTTTCTCGGTATTCACGTAGATAAGACCAGTTAAAAACTGCTTTTCCTCCTCAGCTTTGAGCAACAGTTCCACTGCCTTTCTTCGATTAGTCGGATTGTAGTCCCGCTCAAGTTTTTTCAAAACAACACGGGAACCGTCATGTAGTTCAACATCCACCACCTCTCCTTCCTCATAATCAATCTCGATTTCGTCGAAGAATGGTATGAAATCTACTTCTTGGATTAACTCTTCATTTTCCTTTCCCCACGTATAGCTCTTTGTAGAATCCGGTTGGTTATTAAATGTGACACAAGGACTGATAATGTCTAAAAATGCTGTCCCTCCGTGTCCGAAAGCACCTTTCAACAAGTTCACAACCTGTTTTGGATCACCCGCAAAAGAACGTGCGACATAGGTCGCCCCTAATTCCACCGCAAGTCCACATAAATCCACAGCAGGAAACTCATTTACCACCCCTGTCTTCAGCTTTGAGCCAATATCAGAAGTTGCTGAAAACTGCCCTTTTGTGAGCCCATACACTCCATTATTTTCCACTATGTAAACCACGGGAAGATTTCGGCGAACCATATGAACAAATTGTCCAATTCCAATAGACGCTGTATCACCATCCCCTGAAACACCAACAGCAACCAAGTCCCGATTCGCTAGAACAGTTCCCGTAGCAACAGAGGGCATGCGACCATGGACAGAGTTGAAGCCATGACTTTGGCCAAGAAAATAGGTGGGCGTCTTCGAAGAGCATCCAATTCCCGATAGCTTCGCTACCCGATGAGGCTCAATTCCATATTCGTAAAATGCTTTGACGATCTGACTACTAATGGAGTCATGACCACAACCCTTGCATAGGGTCGAAGGCTTCCCCTTGTAATCAGCCTGTTTAAGGCCCAGTCTGTTAACCTTACTAGAAGGTGACTGTCGCTGAATTGTCGTAGCCATTATTCTCTCCTCAACCTTAAATCACTTAATCCTCAATTGCATTTTTAACCTTCTTGCTCTAAAAGAAGCTCAGTAACACTGCGTGCATCGATCGGTTGGCCATTAAAATGCAGAATACTGCGAAGTTTGGAAACCAGTTCAGAGTTTTCAGCCAGTTCCGTCCGAATAAGTTGTAACATCTGAGCATCTCGATTTTGCTCTACCACGTACACACGTTTGTGTTTTTTTACAAACGCTTTGAGCGCATCGTTAAATGGTATTGCCCGTAAACGCAAATAGCTTGTTGGCAACTCGGCCTCTTTTAGCAACTGATTTCTTGACTCAACAATTGCCCAGTGTGTTGTACCGTAAGCAATTATACCAACTTCAGCTTGTTCTCCTTCGTCTAGGATGGGACCGGGTACTACGTTACGAGCGTTTGCAAACTTTTTCGCCAAACGCTCCATTGTTTTTGCATAGTCCTCTGGACGCTCAGTGTATTCTGCAAAATCATTATGACCGCTCCCACGAGTAAAAAACGAAGCTCTAGGGTGATTAGTACCTGGCAAGGTTCGATACGGTATTCCATCACCATCTATATCTCGATAGCGACCCCAATCGGCCATTTTTTCCAAGCCCTCGGCATCAAGCACTTTCCCTCTATCCAAAGGTTTCTCTGGATAGCGAAAAGTGTCAGACATCCAGATATTCATTCCCAGATCAAGATCTGACAAAACCAGCACCGGTGTTTGAAATCGCTCAGCAAGGTCGAAGGATACACCACCGAATTCGAAGCATTCTTCTACCGAAGCTGGAAGTAAAAGAATATGTTTCGTATCACCATGCGAGAGCAGATGGGCGCTTAATATGTCTCCTTGCGAAGTTCTGGTTGGTAGACCAGTCGAAGGACCAACTCGTTGAATATCCCAAATCACAGCAGGAATCTCAGCAAAATATCCTAATCCAACAAACTCGGACATTAAGGAAATCCCCGGACCGCTTGTCGATGTTAGAGCTCGTGCTCCCGCCCAACCAGCACCCAAAGCCATCCCAACAGCTGCCAACTCATCTTCAGCTTGCACAACTGCAAATGTCGCCTTTCCTGTCTTTTCGTCAACGCGGTAGGTTTTCATATAACCAGCCAGAGATTCTACAAGACTAGAAGAAGGTGTTATCGGATACCAAGTTGCCACAGTGACACCATTGAACATTGAGCCAAGAGCTGCAGCAGCATTGCCATCAATCAGAATTTTCCCGGCGGTCATTTCCATTCTCTCGATCTTTAATGGATCTGACTTGTGTAGATTTGCCTCAGCATACTGAAAACCGATATCGACGGCCTTTTTGTTGAGTTCAATTGCTTTAAGTTTGGTTTTAAACTGTTTTTCAATCGCGATTTCGATTTCCGACTTATCAATACCTAGAAGATACCCAACTACACCCACATAAATCATGTTTGCCAAAAGGCTGCGGAGCCTCGGCTCACTAATTACATCTTTAGCAAGCTCCGCAAATGGTATCGGATAAAAAAACAGGTCCTCACGGACACCTTCTAAACCAAGACTTTTTTCAAAAACAACAGCCGCACCTTTCTTAAGAACCTGAACATCTTCACGAGCTGTTTGTGGATTCATAGCCACTAGAAAATCATTGTCTCTTTTTCTCGATAGATAGCCATCCTTACTCGCACGGATCGTGAACCAGGTCGGCAGCCCTTGAATATTGGATGGAAAGAGATTCTTTCCACTCACAGGAACACCCATCTGGAAAATGGACCTTAGTAGGACATTGTTTGAGGACTGGCTTCCAGAACCATTAATTGTCGAAACGTGAATTGAGAAGTCGTTTACAATAATGTCTCTTGCCCCAAGTTTCGCCTCATCTAACAAGGCTTGTGTTGACATGAAACATCTCCAATCGATTTAGCGATAAGAACAAAGTCCTTTTCAGAACCACACTCTTTGAGTAAAAAGAGAGGTTTCGACCAATGTGACGGCCACTTTCGATGGCAATCAATTACAAGAAGACGTTCTGACAACCGCATCATCTCGTTGCGTCGCTAAAACTAAACAGTGATCAATCAACATTTTTCGATAAATATCAAGTGCTTTATAATCAATACTTTAGCTTAACACCTTGGCCCTTGCAAAATTCAGCAATACTATACTGCATTTATTATAGATTTCTATACCTTTTTCACTTATCTAAAACAAAAATTCTACCCTAAGTAGAACAACGAATCGAAACTAACTCTCATCATATCAATTAGTTATAACAATTTTATGTTTTTTGCCTTGCAAACACACAATTCTATTTTATTTGCAAGTAAAGTGTAATTTGGCACAAATTACTGATCATTAGTAAGTAGTTCTAAGAATTCTTTTATTAGCCGCCCTGTAATCCCCCAAATATCATGACCCCTAAAGTGGTAATGATAGACTTCCCTCACAGCACCATCTGGAGACCGACGCTTTTTTACTTCCAACACACCATCTGAGCACAAATCAGCAATGGGTACTTCAATGAGAGACGAGACTTCTTGATTAATTTGGAAAGGATAAGGCCCTTTAACACAGCCTACAAAGGGTGTAATACAAAAACCGGTTGAAGTCCCAAGCTGCTCCATTTGGCCAAGAATCCTAACATCTTTCGCTTTCAGCCCAACTTCCTCCCTGCTCTCCCGTAGAGCAGTTTCTAGTAGAGACGAATCAATGTGCTCGACCTCACCACCGGGAAAAGAAATATCTCCAGGCTGTCTCCTGAGCAATTCCGAACGACGCGTCAAGATAAGTTTCTCCTTTCCCTGAGCTTCTTGAACAAGAATAGGTACTAAAACAGCCGCAGGACGAAGATAAGAAGGCCCTATCTCAGGGGTTCGCGAGGACAAGCGCTTGTTTACAACTTCGACGAGCTTATTCATGCAACAAAAAGTAGTCTTCGCTTCGCTGCTTCACTAATTGGTGAGGTTCCATACTCTCTTATATAATTGCTTCAAATGTTTTTCAAAAATCATCTCAGAGCATTGTACAATTTCTTTCTAGTTATCTTTTTTGTATCCATATGTTCGACTTCATCAATCGCCGCAGACAAATTCTTGAGAGGTGGAATCGTTCTCCATCCTAGCAATATCGAGTTAGCTGGTCGATGGCAGTTCACAAATGGAGTTGATTACCCTATCAACTTTTCAGAAACAATTCATATCGGATTCGAGACTCAAACATCAGTTTATCGGCAAGATGTTGTAGGAATGGAACGCACGGCGTTCCTGGCCTCTGCGAACGGATTCCTCAACGCAAAATACAAATCTCGTAATATTGGCTTACGCCCATACGCTGGAGTAGGAGTAGGGCTCCTCAATAATTTCACTTTCCTTTCAGGAAACAACGATTGGTCTCATTCAATTGGTTACCACACCTTAGTTGGAGTAGAACTAGGTCGCATAGGTATAGAACTACAGCTTCAGAATGCATTCGATTCCAGTGTAAAAACAAGCTATGCCATTTATGCTGGCTTCGTATGGTAAGTCATGGTACTGACAGCACGGGCACCAACTCGTATTGATCTTGCTGGCGGCACTATAGATTTATGGCCGATTTATCTACTCGTCAATCAAGCTGCAACCGTAAATATAGCTATCGACCTATATACAGAGGTCGTTATTGAACAATCAAACGATTTACTCTGGCATGTTAACGAACTAAATTCTGGGACTTTGATTTCTGCTACATCCCCAACGGAACTTGCAGAATTAACAGGAAGTGAAATCGCTGGACGACTACTAGAGTATTTTGCACCAGAACACCCTCTGACCTTAAAAACTAAATCTAACGCACCCCCTCAGTCTGGCCTAGGCGGGTCTTCCTCTCTAGGTATTTCTATAGCTGGTGCTTTGAACATTCTTACAGATTCTAAATTAAGTTCATCTGAACTCATCAAGCTTGTCCAAAGTATAGAGGTAGAAGTCCTCCGTACAATTACCGGAAGTCAAGATCACTACCCTTCAGTGTATGGAGGTGCTATGTGCTTGTGGTGGGACAAACTGTCCCACCGACGTGAAAAAATCTCTATCGATGGCAAGGCGTTTCAATCTCGATTTCTACTAGCCTATTCACAGCAACCTCATCGCTCAGGAGCTACTAATTGGGAAGTGGTTAAACGCTTTCTCGAAGGAGACAAGAAAACAGTAGAAGCCCTAGAAAAAACTGGCGAAACAGCAGCCCTTGTCCGCGACGCACTCATTGAATCGGATTTTGACCGATTAGCCAAACTCATCTGGGAAGATTGGCTAGCACGACGCAATATGGCTCCTGAGGTTTCTAGTCCAGAGCTCGAAGAAATTATTGATGCAGCTCTTCAAGCAGGTGCATTAGCAGCAAGAGTCTGTGGAGCCGGTGGGGGTGGATGCTTGCTTGTAGCTTGCCCAGAAGGAAAGAAAGGATCGGTCGGGAATGCCATCACGGAGGCAGGGGGCTCTATACTCCACTACAACGTAGCATCCCACGGACTGGAAATCACATCCGGAAACGGTTGGGAACAACAGACGGACTGGAAATAATTGGTAGATCACACGCAAAAACACCAACTCAACCTCGGACGGATTGAGACTATCACTGGAAGTATGTTTAGCGGAAAAACCGAAGAACTCATCCTTCGACTTCGGAAAGCGCAAATTGCTCGCAAACGTATACAAACTTTCAAGCCAACCACTGACGCTCGTTACAGTAACAGACACATCGTTTCCCACAACAATACAAAAATCGAAGCTGATGTAGTGGCAAGAGCAGAAGAAATACTCAAGATGCTCCACAAGAATACAGAAGTAATCGGTATCGACGAAGGTCAGTTTTTCAACGAGGACCTAATAGCCATTTGCACTGAAATGGCCAACAAGGGAAAGCGCATTATAGTATCAGGATTAGATACTGACTTTTCAGGAAAACCCTTTGGCCCAATGCCACAATTACTTGCTGTCTCTGACCAAATTACAAAAAGACTCGCAAAATGTAAGCGTTGTGGAAACCCTGCAACTCGAACACAGCGTCTAGTTACATCAACAGCTCTATTCGTGATCGGTGGTTCGGACAAGTATGAAGCTCGTTGCCGACTTTGCTTCAAACCATCAACGTAAGCATTAGGCAAACTCAACAATCCAAATACCTAGAACAGAAAGCCCAGAGAAGAACACCAAAACCCCACAAGGATTGCTATAGTTTGCATGAAGGGGTAACTCAAATGAATAGTACAATCAGCAATCTAAATATTTTGCTACCTATATTGTACGTAGCTCTATGGATAGATTATGCGTTTTTGTTTTTTCGTAACCAAATACTCACGAAACGCATTACCAAATACTTATTATGTGCGACTGTCCTAATTCATGGGTTTTACCTCCTATTGCACACCTTCACATATCAACAGTTCCCTTTTGCCACTGTATTTGAAGCATTTTCCTTTATAGCTTTCTCTGTCACTACACTTTATTTATTTATTGAATATCGGATCGGAGTACGAACAACCGGTTTTTTTATTTTAGGTATCGTCTTTTTCTTTCAAACAGTATCCTCTTTATTCATCGAGGCTCCTCTACAAACAAGTGAACTCTTGTGGGAACCTGTTTTCATACTGCACGTATCATGCGCACTCCTAGGATACTCAGGGATGGCTATTTCAGCTGTCTACGGACTCCTGTATTTAATGCTCTTCTACGACATTAAGAAACAACGCTTCGGACTGATATACAAACAGCTCCCTTCCCTGGAAGTCATGGCAACTTTTAATTATCGCTCAGCTACATTAGGCCAATTTTTCCTAACCGTCGCCATGATCGGAGGTATCACTCTACTAGTTCAAGTGTACGGCACCTATTGGACTTGGGACTCGAAGCTTATGGTTACTTTTATCGCTTGGCTAATCTACACTGTTTGTATCGGAGGAAAACTTTTCTTTAACTGGTCCGAAAGAAAAATCGCGATCACATCAATAACTGGATTCGGTCTTATCTTATTCTCCCTCATTTTTGTAAACCTCGTGTTCACTCGCTTTCATGGATTTATGTGATGGACCTGATTGTTATCGGTATCAACCACCGTACAGCTCCGATCGATATACGAGAGCAACTCGTATTTAGCGACGATGAAGTACTAACGGTTCTTACCAAGGTTCGGAAACAAAAGGCCATGGCCGAAGCTATGTTGCTATCAACTTGTAACCGTACAGAATTCTATGGACTTTCTAACGACAACAGTGCCGCTCAAAAATACATTCTTAATTTTCTTAACAAAGAGAAACAAGTAGACCTCGCAAATCACTCTGATTATTTCTATACACTAACAAAGCATGAACCCGTCCGGCACCTATTAAAAGTAGCTGCAGGACTTGACTCTCTGGTCCTAGGTGAATCTCAAATACTTGGTCAGGTTCGCAGGTCTTACGAGCTTTCTAAGGAGAGTGATGCGTGCGGAGTAATATTAAATCGTGTCCTCCAATCAGCAATCTTAGTTGGTAAACGCGTACGTACTGAGACGGACATCGGCGCTGGAGCAGTATCAGTCTCTAGTGCTGCGGCAGAACTGGCAGGAAAAATATTCGCGGACCTGTCTACGCAGAAAGTGCTGCTAATCGGAGTTGGCGAAATGGGGACTTTAACCGCCAAACACATGATTGAACGCGGCGTATCATTTCTCAAAATTGCGAATCGTACTTTCTCTAAAGCCGAGAATCTCGCAAAAACACTCTCCGGGAGCCCTACAACGCTGGACCGCCTTCAAGAGACACTCGTATGGGCCGACATTGTTATCAGCTGCACAGGAGCAACACAACCCATCGTTACAAACGAAATGATGCTCTCCATTATGAAAAAACGTTCTGGCCGCGCGATTTACATTATAGACATTGCGGTACCAAGAGATTTTGATGCCCGTATTGGTGAGCTAGATGGCGTATTCCTTCACGATATCGATGACATGAAAATGCTCGTCGATAGAAATCTCGATGGACGCCGAACCGAAATTCCTAAAGCTGAGGTCATCATTGAGAAGGAGTTAGAGGAATATACAGCATGGCAACGTTCGCTTGCGGCTATGCCTTTGATAAAAAGTTTGAGGGAGCACGTCGAAAGCATCCGCCTTCAAGAAATCGAACGCCACGGAAAACGATTCTGTGATAAGGACCGTGAACAAATTGAGCTTCTCACAGAAAGCCTAGTTAAAAAAATTCTCCACCCTATTATGGGTCAGGCCCGAAAGTGGAGCGATGATGAAGAAATCGGGACATTACGTATTGATTCGCTATACGAAGTTTTTGACCTCGAGCGACCCGAAGACTCAGCAACAAAAAAAACCTAATGGAAAAACGCCGAATCATTGTCGGAAGTCGTGGAAGCAAGCTCGCACTTATCCAAGCACACTCTGTTATGACGAAACTTAAAGAACTCTCATTGCGAACTGAACTCGTCACTATAGAAACTCTTGGAGATAAAGATAGCAACCAGCCTCTAAATCAGCTTGGAAGTGTTGGGCTTTTTATAAAAGAACTCGAGGTCTCTCTTTTTAATAAACACATCGACATAGCAGTTCACAGCATGAAAGATGTTCCCTCCTTCATCCCAGAAGGCCTCGTACTGGCTGCAACTACTGAACGTTTAGATCCACGTGACGTCCTCGTTAGTAAGACTCCTTCCTCCATTTGCAACCTTCCTAAAAACGCACGGATTGCAACTGGAAGCATAAGGCGCCGTTCCCAATTGAAAGGTATCCGACCGGACCTACAAATCGAGGATCTCCGAGGCAATGTGCCCACTCGATTAAAGAAATTTGACAACTCTGATTGGGATGCAATCATCCTTGCAGGGGCTGGTCTAATTCGGCTTGGACTCAAACACCGAATAAGCACCTTCATCCCAATGGAAGACATGATTCCAGCTGTCGGTCAAGGAGCACTGGTATTAGAAACGCGCAAAGATGATTTGGAGCTCAGAAAGCTATTAGAGAAGTTAAATCACAAAAATACCGAGGCAGCAATAGAAGCCGAACGAGCATTTCTTAGCTATTTTGACGGGGGGTGTATGGTTCCCATTGGAGCTAATGCTCAAATCAATAACAACATCTTACGAATACAAGCTTTTGTTGGATCTGCAGATGGGACACAATCATTATCACAAGATCTTGTCGGAACAATTCCAGAAGCGAAAAATCTTGGGCTGCTATTAGCTGAACAAATGGCCAACAATGGCGCATCCGATATCATCGACAACGACTCTCTACAGCAAAATAAATAATGACTAGTTTGCCACTGTCCGGAAAGCGGGTCGTCATCACACGTCCACAACATCAAGCGATTTCCTTAAAAAAACCTCTAGAAGCATTGGGTGCAGAGGTTGTTCAAACTCCAGTAATCCGCATCGAACCTCCTGAAGATCTAGAACCCATCATCCAAGCAATTACACGCTTGGATGAATACGACTGGATTATATTTACAAGCGTTAACGGTGTTCATGCTTTTCTCGAAAAAGCTCAAGTAACAGTCCGCAATCGCATTGCAGCAATAGGACCAGCCACAGCAGAGGCTCTCGAAAGCCATGGCCTTCATGCAAGTGTCTTACCTAAACGTTTTGTCGCAGAATCCTTATTCGATGCTCTTGAGAAGTTTACAGATATTAAAGGCCAGAGCTTTTTACTGCCGCGAGCAGACATTGCTCGAGAAACGCTTCCGAACATGCTACAAAGTGCTGGTGCCATAGCCAACGTGATAGTTGCGTATCGTACGGTTACATCTCCACAAGACGTCTGGAGAGCTAATGCACTCGTGCGATCAGGCGAGGTCGACGCTGTAACATTTACATCGGGATCAACGGTCAGAAGTTTTTTTTCCGAACATGACGCAATCGTTCGAGAACTCTGCGTGCCAGCCAGTATAGGCCCAATAACAAGCAAAGCCTTACGAGAAATCCAAGTAGAACCGATTATTGAAGCAAAATATTATTCAATCGCAGGACTTGTCGAGGCCATACATGAACATTTTTCAAAGGAGTAATTCAGTAAATGAATCGCAGTGACAAGCTGTATTTAGAAGCTCAAAAAACCATGCCGGGTGGTGTCAACTCTCCTGTACGTTCATTTAAAGGAATGGGGATTTCACCTGAATTTATTACCGAAGGCCGAGGTTGCCATATTACGTCAGAAGACGGTCATCAATATATTGACTACATTGGCGCCTATGGTCCTCTCATTCTAGGCCACTGCCATCCACGCGTCATCGCAGCGATAAGAGAAGCATCTTTAAAAGGTACTGCATATGGAACACCAACGGCTCTCGAAGTCAGGATGGCAGAAAAAATAACATCTTTTATCTCATCGATGGAAATGGTCCGCATGGTCAACTCTGGAACAGAAGCCACACTGTCGGCAATAAGACTAGCTAGAGCTATTACTGGTCGTGACTCTATTATTAAATTCAATGGTTGTTACCATGGGCACGGTGATTCGTTTCTGATTAAAGCAGGATCCGGGGCACTAACTTTAGGAGTTCCTGATAGCCCGGGTGTACCTCCGGCATTAGCTGAGCTCACTTTCGTGGCAAATTTTAATGATCTCGAATCAGTAAGAGAAATTTTTAATTCAGCTCCTAACTCAGTAGCGGCTGTCATTATAGAACCAGTAGCTGGAAACATGGGTGTTATACCCCCTGAAGATAGCTTTCTTCAGAGCTTAAGAAAACTAACCACTGATTTCGGAGCATTGCTGATTTTCGACGAAGTCATGACTGGTTTCCGTGTATGTCGCGGTGGTGCGCAAGATCTCTACGGTGTTGAACCTGACCTCACAACTCTCGGAAAAGTCATTGGCGGTGGTCTACCGGTCGGGGCTTATGGAGGTAGCCGCGAACTTATGAAGCAAATAGCACCAGCCGGCCCTGTTTATCAAGCTGGAACACTTTCCGGTAACCCTTTGGCATTGGCAGCAGGGTTAACACAACTAGAGGTTATGGACGAAAAGGATGGCTGGACTCTATTGGAAGAAAATTCGAAAAGATTCGCTGAGCAAATCACAAATCTCATCCAAGAAATGAACTTACCTATCACCCTAAATCGCGTGGGTTCGATGTTGACTCTTTTCTTCGCGGAAGGACCAATCCGTGATTTTAGTACTGCTACTAGATCAGATACGAATCGTTACGCTCTTTTTTTTAGGTCAATGCTAACTGAAGGAATTCATCTCCCACCTTCGCAGTTCGAAGCACTATTTATTTCACTCGCACATGAAGTTGATGATTTCGAACAAACACTCGAAGCATTAAGAAAAAGTTTCCGTTTAGCTTTTGAAACTCATCTATAGATCAACCCAGAGACCATTAGCGTCGACACGAACTGGATACCGTTTCACACATGATAGTGGGTTTCTTGGCGAGCAGCCAGTTTCTAATGCGAATTGCCATTGGTGCCATGGGCAAGTCAAAATCCCTTTTTCGACACTTCCTTTGTGTAACGGTGCTCCCCGATGGGGACACGTATCATCAACAGCAAAAAACTGGTCCCGATAACGAAAAAGAGCGATTCTTTTGTCTCCTACCTCCACAAGGACACCGCAGTCCTCAGATACGTCTTCGGACCCCGCCACTCGATATCTCTCAGTCATTATAGGCTCTACCCACAATATATTAAGCGTCAACGACGGCAAGTACCAGCTTGACAACGATGCGCCCGGACAACAAATTTAAAAGTATGACCAATGTCCAAACAAAGAGAATAGGTTGACAGCCTAGTTTCATAAACGCTAGACTAAAGTCCTTTAAATACTATATTTATACATATCAATAGACCCTTCTAGAAAGTATCAGGAGACGTACCGAATGATAACAATCACGCCGCTAGCCGCCACAAAAGTGCAGGAGTTTCTACAGCAAAACGGACACCCAGAAGCTGGACTCCGTGTTCGTGTCCAAGGCGGTGGTTGTTCTGGTTTTCAGTACCAGCTTGCACTGGACGAAGAAGCCTCTGAAAACGACGAGGTTTTTGAGCACGATGGCGTCAAGCTCTTCGTGGATTCCCGCAGTCATATCTATCTAGATGGCACTGAAATCGACTACGTAGAAGACATCATGGGGTCAGGATTTCGTTTCAATAACCCGAATTCCACAGGTTCGTGTGGTTGCGGCGAATCTTTTCAGGTCTAAATTATCTCTAATCAACCTGTATCTAGATTTTTTCCAATTTAATCCTCATAAACTCAGAACCGCCCTACACAATTGTCGTAATCTTGAAACAGTTCTAACAAATCTCGCATGACATGATCGGAAGCGTAACGGCCCTTCTTATGGGTCATCTCGCCTCTGGAAGCCTTTTGGTCACAGCCCTACTTTCTTTCGAAAATAAACTTCCGCCTACCTTTCTTCGATTCTGTATTGGCTTTGCAGCTTTGAACGCACTAACGGCCACAGTAATAAGTGAGGGTCCTTTGCGCTGGGCTTGGGTTTCAGTAACAGGTACGGCCGCACTTTGGTACTTAGTACTCAAACTAAGCAATAATTTTCATCGTTTGGAAGCAGCGACAATAGCAGCAATCTCCTGGTTCACACCCGCAATCTTAATGTTCTATTCGACAGACTATAGCTACCCACTTGTATTTATAGGAACGGTTAGTTCTTCTCTTTTATTGGGTGCTGTTACAGTTACTATGATCCTCGGCCACTGGTACCTCGTTGATACGAACCTTTTAATAACACCACTTCATGGTGGTTCTCGCTGGTTTGTAATTGCGATAGTCTTACGGTGCGTAGTCGTCGGAATTGTCTTATTTTATGGAGGATTCGAATCTTTACACATTTACCAAGTGGCAGATTTATTCTTTTCCACCAATGCTCTTTTCTTCCTTTTTCGCATTCTCGTAGGACTAGCTGCTCCTTTACTACTGGCGGGTCTGATTTGGCAGACGGTTAAGATACGCTCAACTCAGTCGGCAACAGGCCTTCTCTATGTCGCATTAGCGCTCGTTCTATTTGGTGAACTCATTTCACACTTTTTGTTTATACTCACAGGTTTTCCATTATGAACCAGAGGAGTATCAGTTTTTTTTGTGCATCGTGCTCCTTATACAACTTGTACGAACTTCCCATCAAAGAGTCCTTGGTTAAATGCAGATACTGTAGCCACAAACACACAATGCACCTCTCTAAGGAAGTGATAAATGGCATGCCAATCGACCAGTGCCCAATTTGTAAGAATCTTGCTATGTACCATCGGAAAGATTTTCCACAACAACTCGGCTGTGCCGCAATTACACTCACAGTTGTGCTCTCTTCAGTAGCCTATGCAGTGTGGGATTTTCCGGCAGCGCTGACGATATTGGTACTTGCTTCAATTGCAGACTTTTTGTTGTTCCATCGACTTCGTGAAGTAACCGTTTGCTATAAATGCCACGCAGAATTGAGGGGGTTTTCGAAAAACGACAAACACGGTGCCTTCGACATGCATGTTGCTGAAGAATACGACCATGGAACTTAAGCCGTGGAAAAAGGCCTTGAACTCAAGTCACACCGATTAAAACTCGTCATATTCGATTTAGACGGAACTCTCATTGACTCAGCGAAGGATATTGGCCGTTCCGTTAACGAGGTTCGTAAACACCTATCGCTCTCTCCTCTAACTCTTAAAAAGATTGCTGGCTACATTGGTGGAGGAATTCCAAAGCTTATAGAGCGCGCATTTTCCGATGCAACAGAGGCCGAAAAGCGCCATGCTCATCGACTGT
>CAZFLB010000093.1:0-4158 GCA_964518945.1 uncultured Acidobacteriota bacterium
CAAAATGAATTAGTCGCGCTGCAGAGTCTGAGTCAATGTATACAGTTCCAGGATCTAGCTTTCGGCGCAGTATCGGACTCATCCGTTACACTCACCGTCTATTTTAGTGGTCAACGCTGTCGCTCCTTCTCTTTCGCTCATCGGTAAATCTCTATTGAAGATCAACAATCGGCCAATCATGTCGCAAAGCTGTACTGCGAAGGCGAAGGTCCGGATTGGTTGCCGTTGGATGACCAACCACTGAAAGCATCGGAAGGTCACTCATGCTATCTGCATAAGCGTAGCACTCATTTAACGAAAGGCCTTCATTCTCTGAGTATGTGCGAATCCAAGAAGCTTTTGAGGCGCTGGCCATGATTGGTGGCTTGAGTCGGCCCGTTGCTCGACCATCGACAAATTCCAAGCGATTTGCAACAAACTCGTCGATCCCTAATTCTCTCATGAGTGGTTGTATCGTGATGTCGAGGGCCCCTGTAACTACAACCTGGCGCAAACCCATGCTCTTCGATTTCTTAAGAAGCTCTCGAGTTCCTGGATACACAGCTGGCTGGATAACCTCCTCGAACAATTGTTCTGACAAAAAGCGGAGACGATCCTCAGATTGCCCTCGGTACCACTTAAAGAAGATGTCGTTAAATACTTGCCGACTATAGGCATCAGTGGTCAAGAAAACAGGAAGCCCGAGTACTGTCATGGCTGTACTTGCTAAACTCCTAAGAATACCTTGGTCATTGCGAGCATAGAACGCAAATACATGCACGAGGTTGGTACTTACTAAAGTGCCATCGAGGTCATAAAAAGCTGCTGCTGCCAAATCGATATCCCTACTACTCTCAATAAGTTAGTTGTAAAACCACACATTCTATGTCTTTCCGACCGGAGCCTCAAGCCAGATTGGGCAGGGTGTTAGTTACGGTGAACAAAACAGCTGCAAATCTATTGGTTTGATCCTATTATGAGGGCGACATAGGATCAGAGGTTATGACATCGTTTAAAGCTGCTATCACATCAATTGGACGCTTCTTGCCAGACAAAATCCTAAACAACCATGATCTTGAGGCGATGGTTGAGACGTCCGACCAATGGATTCTAGATCGCACAGGAATTCGCGAACGGCGAATCGCCGAAAAAGGTACTGGTACTTCAGCACTTGCTGCAGCTGCAGCACAAGAGGCCCTTTTACGTCGGGGGGTAAGTGCCGATGAGGTAGATCTTATAATCGTAGCTACCGTTACTCCAGATATGATGTTTCCCTCAACCGCCTGCCTAGTTCAGGAGAAGATAGGAGCTTCCAACGCATGGGGATTCGACCTTTCGGCTGCGTGCTGTGGCTTTGTGTATGCTCTCTCCGTAGGCTCTCAGTTCATTGCCAGTGGCACACACCAACGAGTTCTTGTAATAGGGGCTGATGTTATGAGTAGCATTATCGACTATCGTGATCGTGCTACTTGCGTTATTTTTGGAGACGCTGGGGGTGCCATCCTGCTAGAACCCGCAGAAGACAAGGACGAAGGGCTAATTGGTTTCAACCACCGGATTGATGGTAGCGGAGGACAATTTCTCTACATGCCGGGGGGTGGCAGCCTAAACCCCGCTTCGACCGAAACCGTCAAGAAGG
Organism: uncultured Acidobacteriota bacterium; assembly: GCA_964518945.1. GTDB lineage: Bacteria > Acidobacteriota > Vicinamibacteria > Marinacidobacterales > SMYC01 > CAZFLB01. The sequence continues at coordinate 1,619 of CAZFLB010000093.1, forward strand.
GAATGCACTACGTGCACCAAGATGGTCGTCAAGTTTTTAAATACGCGGTGCGTCGAACCTATGAAACAACTACTTCTCTACTGTCTAAGTACGGCTTAAAAACAGACGATATATCCCTCCTTATCGCACATCAGGCAAATGTTCGCATCTTGGACGCCACTGCGGCAAGGCTCGGCCTTCCCGAGGACAAGGTCGTCAAAAACATCCATAAATTCGGAAATACAACAGCAGCAACAATTCCACTCGCTCTTTATGATGCTATCGAAGACCAAAGGCTCGAGAAAAACGACCTAATTCTGTTTAGCTCTGTCGGTGCCGGTTTCACAGCCGGTGCTTCATTGTTTCGCTGGGGCGGACTGCGCTCTTAGGTCGTATGAACACCTCTGAAAGCTCAAACCGTCTCCTCGGGGAAACAAGCCCCTACCTCCTGCAACATTCGCTAAATCCGGTTGATTGGTATCCCTGGTGCGAAGAAGCTCTTTCAATCGCAAAAAGTCGCGACAAGCCGATTCTCCTTTCGATCGGATACTCTGCATGCCATTGGTGCCACGTAATGGAGCATGAATCTTTTGAGAACAAACAGATCGCGGATCTAATGAATGAGCATTTCGTTTCGATCAAGGTAGACAGGGAGGAACGACCTGACCTCGATGAGATCTACATGAAAGCAGTTCAAATAATGACAGGCACAGGGGGATGGCCTTTGACTGTATTCCTCACACCCGATTTGAAGCCATTCTATGGGGGAACGTATTTTCCCCCGGAGGATAGATGGGGTCGGCCTGGGTTCAAGACGGTACTAAAAGAGCTTCATCGAGCTTACACCGAACAACGGCAAACTGTCCGAGAAACATCGGAAGCGCTCACCCAAAGGCTGCAGACAATATCTACTCCTAAGGGCAATGAGGTTGAGTTACAAAGAGAGCTTCTGAGCCAAGGAGGCAACGAACTTTCTTCTCGGTTCGATCCTCACGAGGGAGGTTTTTCAAAAAGCCCGAAATTTCCTCCCTCTGGCGCGTTAGACATGTTGTTTCGTCACTACAAACAAAGCCGAGAACAGTCTGAGCTTGAGATGGCAACGCTCACGCTTAACAAGATGGCTGCTGGTGGCATGTACGATCACCTTGGCGGAGGATTTCACCGCTATTCTACCGATGAGAAATGGCTTGTACCACACTTCGAGAAGATGTTGTACGACAACGCCCTACTCGTACCCGTTTATCTCAATGCCTATCAGATCACCGGGAACAACAACTATGCACGCATTGCTCGTGAGTGCTTGGAGTGGGTCCTAAACGAAATGCAGAATGTTGATGGCGGGTACTACAGTACTCAAGATGCTGACAGCGAGGGCGTGGAAGGAAAGTTCTACGTTTGGTCCGCCAAAGAACTCACTGAAGTTTTGGGCAAAGCAGCTATTCCTTTTGCCGAAGCCTACGGTGTCAGTGCGGCTGGAAACTGGGAGGGGACAAACATTCTCCATCTTTCTGCCGGACTGCACACATGGAGCAACAATTTCTCTTCATCCCGAGAGCAACTAGCCGCTGTCCGTGAAAAGCGTGTTCGCCCGAGAACCGACGATAAAGTGTTAACGAGTTGGAATGGCTTAATGATAGTAGCAATGGCTCACGGCTACCGCGTTCTCAGAGATAAACGTTTTTTTATATCAGCGTGTCGTTGTATGCATTTTCTCGAGTCACGCTTATATAAGGAAAACCGACTCCTTGCCGTCCACCGCAAAGGCCAGTCAAAACTGAAGGGCTATTTAGATGACTACGCTTTTTTGCTCGCAGCATATGTTGCACTCTACGAGTCGGATTTCGACGCTCATTGGCTAACGAAAGCAAATTCGCTTGTTACACCTCTCTCGCAACTTTTTTTGGACAAATCTTCAGGTGGCTTTTTTTTCACCGGAACCGATCACGAGAAGTTAATCGCTCGAACTAAGACGGGTTATGATGGTGCTATTCCCTCTGGAAATGCCATCGCAACAACATATCTTCTAAAACTCTCAGAATACCTAGGCTCTTCTAACGCAAAAGCTCTTGCGGTCGACACACTTCTTGCTTTTCACAGTCAGATGAAACAATCCCCCTCCGGCTTCCCTCAAATGATGGCGGCTCTTGATTTTCACCTCTCCGAAAAAATCGAGGTGGCAATTGTGGGTAAGCCTTCCTCTCCTGAGGTTCGCGCGGCAATAAAGAAGCTTCAGTCAATCTATGCTCCAAACATTGTTCTCGCACTGTTAGACCCAGAAACAGACAAACCAAATCCCATTCCTTTTCTAAAAGGAAAAACTTCTGGTCCAAGCGTGAACGCTCCTCTCTTTTACGTTTGCAAAAGCTACACCTGTAAGAATCCCACCGATGATCTGGAAGAGGTGGTTTCGGCGATAGGTGATCAGATGATTATTTTACCCTTTTCATGATACCGTTCTTTCTCTTTCTCGCAACGCTTTTGTTCTATCCTGCTGGTGGCTCTTCCAATGCTCCTTGCTCCTCTGCAGACTGACCTGAACTAAAGCTTTAGGCCCCAAGGGT
>CAZFLB010000094.1:0-4266 GCA_964518945.1 uncultured Acidobacteriota bacterium
TAGGCGATCTTCGAGAGAGACACGGAGCGAAGTTGCCAGGAATAGTTCCATCCAATACGTACCGCTGCCGGGACGGGAAATTCATTATTATCGGTGGAAATGGCGACAGCATTTTTCGTCGGCTTATGAAGGTTGTGGGGCGTGATGATTTGGCGACTGATCCTGACCTAGAAGAGAATATCGGTAGAGTGAAACAGGAAAAAGAAATTGATAAGGCCATTGCTGAATGGACAGCACGGCACGAGTTCTCGGAAGTGCTAGCAACACTGGAGTCGGCCCAGGTCCCAGCAGGACCGATATATAGCATGAAGGATATTGTTAGTGACGAGCATTTTAAGGCTCGTGAAATGTTTGAACCCGTTATGCTTTCTGATGGCATTGAAGTTAAGCTGCCGAATCTGGCACCGAAATTGAGCGAGTCTCCGGGAAGAACCCGTTGGGTTGGACCTAGTTTGGGTGCTCATAATAAAGAGATTTATTGCGATATGTTAGGTTGTAGCAGAGAGGAGCTAGAAGAGCGAAGTAGCAATGGTGTGGTTTGAGGAGTTGTTGGTAGGAATGTCGCAACACCCGGCTAATAGCGCATCAACATGGACAAAACCGTAACCCATTGAGAATGTTTTTTAAACGCACTAAACCTTTTTCACAGAAACTTGTCTAAACAAATAGGAGATAGTGTGTTGGCATTGCAGTACATTGAGTGAGAATTCATAGAGTTATGTCACCGGAGATGAGTGCGCTAAATCAAGCTGAGTCATTTGAGCGGCTTGTGCGAAGCGAAAGAAAAAATATATATGGACTCTGCTACAGGTACTGTGGAAATCATGCTGATGCCGAGGATTTAACGCAAGAAGCTTTCACTCGGGCATTCCGCGGGTTGTCAAACTTTCGCGGAGACTCAAGTTTCTCAACTTGGATGTATCGTATAGCTGTTAATGTTTGCCTGAACTGGGTTTCATCACGGAAAGCGATTACTTTTGAGTTAACAGATGACGTTGTTGACGCTAAGCCAACTCCGGCCGAGCAGGCCTCGAAAAGTGAAACGAGAAGTACAGTTAGAGAAGCTGTGTCGCAGTTGCCAGAGAAACAGCGAATGGCTTTGGTTCTTCGTGTTTACGAGGAATTGCCTCATAAGGAAATCGCGAAGATTATGGAGTGTTCGGTAAACCCATCCAACACCCATTTTTTCTTTGCATTAAAGAACTTGAAACGAAAACTAGCTGTCGCCACTCAAACGAGTGGAGAGGGGGCCTGAGATGTCGAATTCGTCGGTGGGGGAACACCTTCCCCCGAATATTTTCGTCGACCTGCTAGAGTCTGTGCCGGTTGAAACTGCGTGGCTTAAGCACATTGAGTCTTGCCGAGAGTGTAGAGATGAGTTAGGAGAACTGAAGTCTGTGTGGGCGATGATTGTCGATGATGAGAGGCCGAATACCGTTAGAGAAGTAGCGCAGACGAGATCGAGAGTTTTCGATAATTTCAAATTCGGGATACTGAGAAGCCGGTTTGTTTACGGGTTGGCAGTAGCCGCAACGTTAGTCATTACTACTGTAGCTGTACAGTGGGCGTTGACTGATCAGGAGGTAAGCACCGCGGTTGAGTCTGCAAATGAATTGCTACCACTTTATGAGAATGACGATGAGTTCCAACTGCTTCTTAGTTTTGTCGGCACCGTAGAAGCGAACAGTGTTATCGACGTTTTGGAAGAATATCGCGGGTCTACGATTGATATCGAATTGCTGTCGGGAGATCAACAACAGAGACTCATGGAGGAGTTAGCAAAAGAAATGAGGGTTGAGTCATGATATTTAGAAGTGTGAAGCTTGTAATTTTAGCGCTGTTTATAGCGGTGCCGTTTGCGCTGGGGCAACGGGTCGGGCAGGAGCGGAATAATCGCAGAGACCGAGGTGATGTCGAAGGGATGATCGACGCCTACGTAATAAGCAAGCTTCAGGATTCGCTCGATCTTTCCGACGAGCAGTTTGCTGAAATGGTTGTCGCGCAGAAAAATCTTCAAACAGTCAGACACGAATACAGACGAGAGCGAAGCGGGCTCTTGCGAGAAATGCGGCAAGTGCTTAGACGTGATGATGCAAGTGATGATGATCTGAAATCTTTATTGGACAATCTCGATAGCATTGCTCTGGCGTTTAGAGAGAACGAAAAGCTTCGATATGATCAAATTGATGACATTCTAAATGTTCGCCAACGTCTACGTTATCGAGTGTTGGAGTCTGAGCTTCATAGACGTTTAGAAGAAATGATGCGGCAGACTCGTAGAAATGTTCCGGAGCGTAGAAGGCGTCCATAGCAAATGTATAAACGCCGATGAAATGGTCTGGGTGGGTTCACGGAGCTGGTTGTGGGTCGACGAGACTGTTTATTATTTGGTGTGCCCGCTTGTAGTCCTTCTCCGTATTGATGTTTAGCAAGCAGTTTCCAGTGGGGTCTAGTCGTTGGAGAATTGGGTTGCCAATGTATTTTGTTCGAATCGACTGAAGCAGATCTTGTGCCGTTAGTCGATTCATATCGATGAGTTCTTCGACCGTACTAAGGCAGCTTCTGTTATAAATAGCGCAGACTGGTACGGGGACGCTGTTCTGCAGAGGCGCAACGGCGTCGTATCCGCGTTCAAATTGCGAGCACATCCCACTGAGGAATCTTGTCGTTAACAATGGCAAGTCACAGGCAATGACGAATACGTAAGGGTGCTTCGCGGTAGCTAACGCAGTGTGGATTCCGGCAAGCGGTCCTTTTCCGGGAAGCAGATCATTTTGTATTTGATATGGTAGCGGGGGCCGAAATTGCTTTGAGGTTTCTTGGCTGCCGATAATTCTCAGCCGTTTTACCAATGGGGATATGGCGTTGATTACATGGTCGATGAGTCTAAGCCTTCCCAAAGTTATGCTTGCTTTATCTCGGCCCATGCGTCGACTGTAACCTCCTGCTAGAATCGCACCTTCGTGAATCCTCATCTATTCGAGGGACCATTTCCGGGTGTTATACTGACTTTTGGGCATAGCAGTGTTTTCGATAATATCAGCGTGTAATCGTAACCAGCAAGGTTAAGATCTATTCAAAGTTGTTGATGAGGCAGGTAAACTTGTGAAGTATGTTTCAACGATTATTTGCATGACATCGATTCTCTACGGTTTTTCACAAAAAGAAGCATATTCTCAACAAATTGACCACGGAGAGATTGAGAAGGCCTTCGATTTGATCGCGATGCGCTATGGACTCGGCCCTATCGATCCAGATGTACTGAAAGAAAAAGTTGAGGAAATCGGTGGTATTGAGTTCGAGCTGGAGGTTCCAATAGACTTTATGTCGCGGGAAGAGCTTGCCCGCTACATTCAAAAATTAATCCAGGAAGAGTACCCCAGGAAGGTCGCATTACGTGACGAAAGGGTACTTCGATTTTTCGGATTCATAAAAAAAGATGATGATCTCAGAAAAATTCGAGAACGAGTTCTTAATGAAAACGTAGCCGGATTCTATGACGAGCGAACGGGAGTGAAGAAGTTGTTCGCGATTTCATCTACAGAAAAACTGAACTTCTTAAATCAAATCATTATGTCTCATGAGCTCAGACACGCCGCGCAGGACCAATATGCTGGTATAAGGGGGAAGCTTGGTGACTGGAGTGATTACGATGATCGGAGCATCGCGGCACTTTCTTTATTTGAAGGCGACGCATTGATTGTGATGAAGAATTATGTGCAAGACATCGCAAATCAGGTGCCGGAGCTGGGGTTATTCTCAGAAGCTTTAACGAGCTCCACTGACCTTGCAAATCAGCACGCCGGACCGGCGCTTTCGGCGGCGCCGGCTGTGGTCCAAGAGCAATTAGTGGCTCCGTATTTACACGGACAGAAATTTGCTACAAGCATTTATGAAAAAGGTGGGTTTGCGCTTTTGAATAAATCCTTGCTACAGCCACCGCGGTCTACGGAACAGGTGTTGCACCCGAATAAATATTTGACCAACCCTACGGATGAGCCGATATTGGTTGAGTTGCCAACGACGAGAGGCCGTGACCTGGATTCGGAAGGGCGACTGGGAGAGCTTCTTATTCGAACTTTGTTGGCTCCGGTGGTAGGAATCTCCAAGGCGATTACAGCGGCTGAAGGCTGGGGGGGAGACGCGTATGCCGTGACCCATGGAGGTGCGGATTACACCCTGATTTGGAAGAGTTTATGGGATACTCCCGAAGACATGAGAGAGTTTGAGTCGGCGGTACGAAGATATGCAACGATTCGTTTTAAA
>CAZFLB010000095.1:0-2614 GCA_964518945.1 uncultured Acidobacteriota bacterium
ATACGACGCTCAATTTCCTTAAATCCTGTGGGCTTACCTATGACTTCTCCTTCTCTTATTACCCAGTAGCACTCTTTGTTTTACTACGGGAATCAAGCAAGCTACTACTGCGTTTTTCTTTCTGAAGAATACGCTTGTAATCTATTGGCATAACTTTTGTAAATTGCGACACTGCAATATTCCAATCTAGTAATATTTTTTGAGCAACTGTTGAATTTGTGTATTCAAAATGCTTCTGAATTATTTCTTTTAATTCAAGCATTTCTTTTTTGTCCTCTACTTGCTCTAATTCAACTAGCTCAAGATTGCAATTCGATTCAAAATCTTCATTTGGATTCCAGACATAAGCAATTCCGCCGCTCATTCCTGCTGCAAAGTTGCGTCCTGTAGATCCCAACACGACTACTCGGCCTCCTGTCATATATTCACAACCATGATCTCCTACCCCTTCAACAACAGCCTGTACTCCAGAATTACGCACACAAAATCTTTCGGCAGAACGACCTCTAAAATAAGCCTCTCCTGATGTGGCACCATACAAGACAACATTTCCTACAATAATATTTTTTTCCGGCACAAACCCTCGGGTTACCGGTGGGTAGACAATTAAGCGACCTCCAGAAAGTCCCTTACCCACATAGTCATTTGCATCGCCTTCTAATTCAATAGTAATCCCTTTCACCAACCACGCAGCTAAACTTTGTCCGGCTGATCCAGAAAACTTAATACGAACTGTATTGTCAGCAAGAGTTTCAGTTCCCCACTTTTTGGTGATTTCATTACTAAGCATAGTACCTACTGTTCGGTTTGTATTTTTAATAGGCATATCTATTTGGACGTTTTCACCTGTATCAATAGCCGCCCTGCTTAGACGAATTAATTCGTTATCAAGAGCTCTATCCAATCCATGATCCTGAGAAACAACACAACGCACCTGTACTCTTTTATGAGGCTTGTGTGCTGGCGTTAAAATTGGAGTTAAGTCTAAACCACTAGCCTTCCAATGCTTAATAGCCTGATTTACCTCTAAAACATCGACTCGACCAATCAAGTCATCCATATGACTAAATCCCAACTTAGCCATATATTGCCTCGCTTCCTCTGCCACTAAAAATAAATAATTAACGACATGCTCAGGCTGCCCTACAAATTGCTTTCGAAGTTCTGGGTCTTGAGTGGCAATTCCTACTGGACACGTATTTAGATGACATTTGCGCATCATAATGCAGCCTAATGCCACCAAAGGAGCCGTTGAAAAACCGAACTCTTCTGCACCTAAAAGGGCAGCAATCACTACATCTCTTCCAGTTTTAAGACCCCCATCCGTCTGTAAAACTACTCTTGAACGAAGATCATTTAGCACAAGAGTTTGATGTGTTTCTGCAATACCTAGCTCCCAAGGCAACCCAGCATATTTAATGCTAGTAAGGGGAGAGGCTCCCGTCCCTCCTGATTGACCTGAAATTAAAATATGATCTGCAAAGGCCTTAGCAACTCCAGCAGCAATCGTCCCTACACCTACTTCGGAAACTAATTTAACGCTGACTCGGGCGCTTCTATTAGCATTCTTTAGATCGTGTATTAACTGTTTAAGGTCCTCTATAGAGTAAATATCGTGATGTGGAGGAGGGCTGATCAATCCAACTCCAGGAGTTGAATAACGAATTTTAGCAATATTTTTATCTACCTTATGGCCAGGAAGTTCTCCACCTTCGCCAGGCTTTGCTCCTTGCGATATTTTAATTTGAAGTTCATCCGCATTAGTCAGATATCCCATAGTAACTCCAAATCGACCAGAGGCTACCTGTTTAATCGCAGACCTCTTTGAATCTCCATTAGGCAAAGTCAGAAAACGCTCTGGATCCTCTCCTCCTTCTCCAGTGTTTGACTTACCTCCAATCCTATTCATTGCAACGGCTAAGGTTTCATGAGTTTCTGCTGAAATTGATCCAAAACTCATGGCTCCTGTACAAAAACGTCTAACAATTTCTGTCGCTGGCTCCACCTTTTCTAACGCAATAGAAGAATGAGATAAATTTTCTTTAAATTGCATTAGTCCTCGAAGAGTACATCGGGTTCGGGAATCTTTGTTAATCATCTGAGCATACCGCTGATATGAATCTTCACTTTTAGATCGAACTGCCACTTGCAGTTCACTGATTACCTCAGGAATCCAAGCATGCTTTTCCCCTCCGGCTCTCCACTGAAACTCTCCGGGATTAAGAAGAGATGTTTGCACTTTATTCGTCAATTCAGGATAACCCACTGAGTGACGCTTCAAAGACTCTGCCGCAATCGCATCTAAACTTACACCTTGAATCCTGCTTGGAGTTCCTACAAAACATCTATTAATAATTTCATCATTGAGGCCCACAGCTTCAAAAATCTGGGCGCCCTTATAGCTTTGCAGGGTAGAAATTCCCATTTTGGCCATAACCTTTAACATTCCCTTAGCCACACCCTTTTGGTATGCAGAAATAATATCTTTATTTGTATATTCCCCTGCAAACAAACCTTCTTTGCGTGCATATTCTAAGGCTTCAAAGGTTAGATATGGATTTACAGCATCAGCTCCGTATCCAATTAAAAGACAGAGATGATGGACCTCTCGAGC
>CAZFLB010000096.1:0-15861 GCA_964518945.1 uncultured Acidobacteriota bacterium
CAACAATTTATCGACACAATCTTCTGGGTTTTACAAGACCATTTTGTGGAGTAGTCCCAACACTACAGGAACTCAAGCGATTAGGTGTAACTCTATCGATTCTAACCAACAAACCGCTAACTGAAAGTTTAATGATCCTCAATGGGCTCGGTCTACGACATTTCTTTGACGACGTAGTTGGGGGAGACTCATTCACGAAGAAAAAACCAGACCCTGTTGGAGCGTTTCATCTCCTAAAACAAGCCTCCTCTTTACCCTTAAACTCATTGTTCGTCGGTGATTCCTTTATAGACCTAGAAACCGCTATTGCTGCATCAATACCCTGCTGCCTTGTATCGTACGGCATCGAGACAAGAAAACACTCTTCCGTCCAACCTGATTTATGTGTAACTAACTTACGAGAACTAATCCAAATCGCACAACTAAAAAATTGCAATAGTTTTACAAATCCTGAGAACTAGTTGTATCAAAAAGGCTTCTTACGGTCAGTGAACTCGCATAAACATCACATCTTTCGTTAGTACACGTTACAATAGTCCTTTGGAAAGACGAATGTTGACTAAGAAAAACCAGATTAACCCGATTGTTAGATTTGCCGTAGATAGGCGGATCACAATGACAATGGTCGTATTCGGTATCGTTGTTCTTGGCTACGTATCTCTCTTACGAATTCCTCTCGAGTTCTTACCAAGTTTTTCATCAAATAGCATGTGGGTAAGCGCACCTTACGACTCGTCTTCTCCAGAGGAAATCGAAAGGCTTATCGTAAGACCACTTGAAGATATTCTTGGCACAATCAATGGTGTGGATACTTTGAACTCAACAGCCTCCGCACGTGAAGGCAGTGTCAGCATCACCTTTAAAGACAATGTAGATATGGACCTAGCAATAGTCGAGGTCCGCGATCGCATCGATCGTGTTCGTCATCTTCTACCCGATGATCTCCGTCAAGTTCGCATCCGAAGATTCCAAAGTACTGATATACCCATCTACCGGTTTCATCTAAGCGCAGATTCGAACCGCGATCGACTATTCGACTTCACTGAACAGGTTGTACAGAGACGCCTGGAACGGCTCCAGGGTGTAGCATCTGTGGAGGTCAACGGTGTTCGCCAGCGGGAGCTGCAAGTTCAGTTAATAGCATCACGGATGCAAGCTGCCGGAATAGACTCTCGGGATGTCGTCAGCACACTTCGTACAAGCCACGTCAATATGTCAGGGGGCTACATTAAGGAAGGTTCTAGAAAACTTATCGTCCGTTCTGTAGGAGAATTGCACACTTTAGAAGAGATAGAAAAACTCCCCATCGGATCCGACGGGGTACGTATGAAAGACATTGCAAATGTTTCGTACACGTACCCTAGGCAAAATAGTTTCAATTTCCTTAATGATAAAGAAGCTGTGACACTGAGTATATTTAAAGCTTCAACCGTCAACCTTTTAGCCGTTGTGGACAGAGTCAAAGCGGAACTTAGAGCTATTCAGGACTCTTCAGATATTACCAGCCTTGAGATAAGAGTTTTGCAGGATTCTTCAGTCGATGTTCGATCAGGGTTGAGCCAGTTGCGAGACGCCGGACTGATCGGCGGCGCTTTAGCGGTTGTTTTCCTGTTTTTGTTTCTCCAGAAGATTCGAACTACAGCACTCGTCGCTATTTCAATTCCAATATCTATAGTATTTACTTTCGTAATTCTTTATTTACTACGGGAACTTGGTTTTGTCACAACAACGATAAACATAATCAGCCTCATGGGCCTCATGCTGGCCGTAGGCATGTTGGTGGACAATTCAATCGTTGTCATTGAGTCTATATCCCGCCATTTCACCGACATGGGCGAAACCGCCCGAACAGCAGCACTTCGAGGCACAACAGCAGTGGCGATGCCTATAGTGGCTTCTACTTTCACAACGATGTGTGTTTTTGTGCCAATGATTTTTATAGCTAGCACTGGCGGTGGGTTCATGCGTTTCATGCTTGATATCGGCATCACGATCTGTATTGTGATGGTTGCCTCTTTAATGGTAGCTCTTACCGTCGTCCCCACAGTCGCTGCTCTCCTATTGCGAGGTGAAACCAAACAAGAATCTCAGCTCACCCAAACACTAGCAAACATTTACGGCCGCACCATCAGGTTTTCTCTTCGACATAGATTAGCTTTTTTCGTAGCTATCGTAGGAATGCTCTACGGTTCGTACCGACTACTGGGAACGATCGACAGAACTTTCTCCCCACGTACAATGGCTCGCCAAGTATCAATCAATATAGACACTCCTCGGTCTTACTCTCTTGAGCAAACTCAAGCTCTTTACAAAGAAATTGCTGAGAGATTAGACAAGAACCGCAGCCAACTTGACATCTCAGATGTCGTCTATCGCTATTCACGAACTGGAGGTCGATCGCGTAATGGCTGGCGAGGAAGTAGAAAGTTTGATGTTTACTTGGTTGATGAAAAAGATGCGGAAAAAACCGTTCGAGAAGTACGAGACAACATCCGCGATCTACTACCAGTAACGGCAGGAGTCAACTTTAAGATTGCACAAAGCACTGGACATGGCCCCCGAGGCGGAAGTTTAGGAATTAATCTCGACCTCAAAGGCGATGACATGGAGGTTCTCGAACTTATTGCGACTCGCGTCGTCGAAGCTCTTGAAAATACAGCGTGGTCTCGTGATGTGGACAGCTCTCTCGACAATGGCGCTGATGAAATTCATGTGAGCGTCGACCAAGAAAGAGCGCTTCAATCAGGGTTATCCACTCAAGCCGTAGCTTTCTCAATTTCAAATGCTCTTTCATCAAGACCCATTGGCCGTATCTCGGCAGAGGATCGCGAGGTGGATCTTGTAGTTCAGTTTCGAGAAGAAGACCGGAGTACACTTGCGCAACTAAAAAAGATGCCCGTGTTCTCTACCGCAACAGCATTTCCCATTGGGTCAATGGCTAACTTCGAGATTAACAAAGGCCCTCGTACAATTCAACGCGAGGATAAAAGGCCTAAGCTTAGTATCACTGCCAATACAACTACTTCGGGAGCTTCGTTTCGACTGATGGGCCAGGTTTCCCAAATCATGAACACAATCAGCCTACCTCCAGGATATGAGTGGGGTTTCAGTAGACGTTTCCGAATGGCCGAGCAAGATTGGGGGAGCGCGCTTTTCGCTTTCGCTTTCGCACTCCTTCTCATTTATCTCATAATGGCAGCTCTATTTGAAAGCTTCTTACAGCCATTTACCATTATGTTTGCAATCCCTTTTGCACTCATCGGCGTAAGCATTGTACTCAAACTTACAAACCAACCTCTAGACAATACGGCCAACATGGGACTAATCATTCTCATTGGCGTTGTTGTCAACAATGCTATCGTACTCGTTGCTCACATAAACCATCTGAGATGGCAAGGTATGGACCGCAATGAGGCTATCCTAATCGGAGGCACTCATCGACTTCGTCCTATCCTAATGACAGCTTTAACAACAGTGTTAGGGCTTCTACCTATGGTAGCTCCACTTATTGTTCCTGGCCTTTTTGGCAACGTGGAAGGCAATGCTGGCAACTGGGCTCCTGTTGGTCTTGTGATACTGGCAGGCCTGACTACATCAACATTTTTGACACTTGTAATTATCCCAACCATTTACTCTTTAATCGACGATTGTACGAACTTCGTAGGCAAACTCATTAGAGCAGCATAGGTTCATATATGTTGAAAAAAATTATAATAACCTTCGCTATCAACCTTTTTGTTTTCAGCTGCCAAAGCCCAAATGAAAAAGAAGAATTTCCGCCACAACGAGGGAAGGCAGGCAATAAAGGGCGTTCCAGACCAACTGCTAGAGATACTTCTGGAGGTGCAAATACAGCAGCAGTGCCTGTAGAAGTTGCATTAGTGGAGCGCCGAACTGTGTCTTCTTATCTTGAAACCAACGGCAGTCTAGAAGCCGAAAACGATATATATATTGTCGCCCGTACTCAGGGACCTATCGTAGAGCTGATTGCAGAAGAAGGCATGCGTTTCTTGAAAAATGAAGTGATGCTTAAGATTGAAGAGACAGAAAGCCGTGCTCAAGTAGAAATAGCAAAAGTAGCTTTAAAAGAAGCAACTCGTGCACATGACCGAGCTAAAGCTGCACGTACAAACGAAATTATCAGTCAAGAGGTCTACGACACTGCCTTAGCCCAGTTCGAATCAGCTCAAGCACAATTAAAAGGTTCAGAAATTCTTTATGAATATACAACTGTAAGAGCTCCTTTCGATGGAATTGTCGTCGACCGACAGATCAAACTTGCGGAAATGGTTACAGTGAATCATCAGTTGTTTCGTTTCTCTCAGTTCAATCCTTTGCTCGTAAAAGTTCAAGTTCCGGAAAAAGAACTTTCTCGTCTTCAAACAGGTCAAAAAGCTTTCCTAAACGTTGAGGCTTGGCCAGATGAACGGTTTGATGCTGAAGTGCTTCGGGTGAGTCCTGTTGTCGATCCAACAACTGGAACCATTCGAGTGACTCTACAAGTGTCGACACGTGAAAAGCTAAGCCCTGGGATGTTTGCAAGTGTCTTTCTCGTTGTCGACACTCATGAGGATGCTACCGTTATGCCGAAAAGAGCTCTTTCTATAGAAAGCCTAACTGACACTGTATTTGTTGTAAATGGCACCCAAGCTGAACGCCGTGACATAAGCCTCGGTTATGCAGAAACTCTTGCAGTAGAAGTTCTTTCCGGACTCAATGTTGGTGAACAGGTCATTGTCGTTGGCCAAGATGGCCTTACCGACGGCACTCCTGTTCAGATTTTAAAAGGGCCTGGTGCCAATAGCCCTCAGGACTCTGTTTCCGCCAATTCGATTCAGCAAGGAACAGATAGTTCCGGAAAAACATCTAGGCAAATGAATTTTTCAAATCTCTCTCCGGAACAACTTGAGCGCGCAAAAAAGCGCATGCGAGATCGCGGAATGAGTGCGGAACAAATTGAAAAAGTCATCGCCCGGCAGCGCTAACTAAATTGAGCCCCTCAGGTAACAAGATCAAGAGTTACAACCTAGTGTTAGCTAACCACCAATCATTAGAAAAAGGTAACCGAAGTGGGAATTGTTGATTTTTCAACACGCAGACCGGTTACGATACTTGTCTTATTCATTGCAGCAGTTGTATTTGGTGTTGTTGCATTCCGTGACTTGGCAGTTGACCTTCTTCCTGAAATCACTTACCCCTCATTAACAGTAAGAACTGAATTCGAAGGAACCGCACCATCAGAGGTCGAGAGCCTCATTACTAAACCTATTGAAAATGCTGTAGGTGTTGTTAACAACGTAGTTCGGGTTATCTCGAACTCCAGAGCTGACACAAGCGAAGTAACACTAGAGTTCGGTTGGGATACCGATATGGACATGGCAGCACTCGACATACGGGAACGGCTTGATCTTGTTGTGCTTCCAGACGATGCTGACCGCCCGGTGCTCTTACGCTATGACCCTTCGCTTGACCCCATTATGCGTCTAAGCCTTTCGGGTGATGAAAATCTCATTCGGATGCGACTATTAGGTGAACAAGAGGTCAAACGATTTTTGGAACGTGTGGAAGGAGTTGCTGCGGTTCTCGTTAGTGGCGGTCTCGAGGAAGAAATACATGTCGAACTCGATGAGCGCCGTATTGCTAATCTTGGTCTCACTGTAAACCAGGTGATCTCTAGGGTAGCAGCCGAAAATATCAACCTGACAGGAGGACAACTTCAAGAAGGACAAACAGAATTTCTCGTTCGCACCATCAACGAGTTTGAACGCCCTTCCGATATGCGACACATTGTCCTTGATAGTACGCGTAGAAATATTCGGTTAGAAGATGTTGCCCAAATCACCCGTGGCCACAAAGAACGTGAAGTTATAACTCATATTGACGGATTAGCCGCAATAGAGATTGCAGGCTATAAAGAAGGCGGTACTAATACTGTCACCGTCGCACAATTAGTCCGTGAAAGACTGGAGTCACTAAACAAGCGCCTAGGACGTCTGGATGCACGTCTTGATCTTCAGGTTATTACAGATCAATCGCGTTACATTAGGCAGTCTGTTTCTGAGGTTCTCTCAACTGCAGTAATCGGAGGGAGTCTCGCAATTTTAGTGCTAATGCTATTTTTGCGAAACCTCAAATCCACAATGATCATAGGAATTTCAATCCCAATTTCCGTCGTGGCAACATTTTTTTTAATGTATATAGCCGATATCTCGCTAAACATAATGTCACTCGGAGGCATAACCTTGGGTATCGGTTTGCTAGTCGACAACTCTATCGTCGTTCTAGAAGCAATCCAGCGCAAAAGAGACGAAGGGATTGAAATCCTAGATGCTTCCCGCCAAGGTGCTGGTGAGGTCGGACAAGCGGTCATTGCAAGTACCATAACAACCGTATGTGTATTTGTTCCTATAGTGTTTGTCGAAGGTGTTGCCGGACAACTCTTTGGCGATCAAGCACTAACAGTTACATTCTCTCTAATAGTGTCGCTCTTCGTAGCACTCACGTTGATCCCGATGCTTGCGTCAAGGAAATTCAATAGAACATTTCCAAAAGAAACAACTGAAAGGGAACGAACCGGTTTTACCAATAGAATCATTGCATCAATTTCCTTTGTCATTACTTGGATAGCGCGACTCATAAAATGGTCTGGGAAAGGTATCGTCTATCTTCTTCTCGCAATCTTATTCGTGCCATCGAAGCTCTTCCATGTGGTCTATGGCACCATTACAAAAACCTATCCTCGTTTACAGAAAGCAGTTTTGGCATCGCCGTTCATTGTAATCGGGCTAAGTGTAATTACCTTTGCTGGCTCTTTAACTCTAATAGATAAGCTTGGAAGTGAGTTGGTACCTGAACTGGTGCAAGGTGAATTTTTTGTCAACACCGAACTGCCTCCAGGAACCCATCTCGAACTAAATGCGCAGCGTATCGCCATGCTGGAACGTGCTGCTCTAACCCTTGAGGGTGTGACCTCCGTGTATTCCGTTGTTGGCTCAAGTAACGAGCAGGGCGGGACAGCTGGAGAGTTACGTGAAAACATCGGACAGCTAACTATGACTGTTGTAACGCCATCAAGTATCGAAAAAGAAGATGCTGTCATGGAAGCATTTCGACCAACTCTAGAAGCCGAAGACGAAATGCTATTTCGATTTGGAAGACCGAGTTTCTTCAGCTATAAGACCCCCATCGAAGTCGAGATCCGTGGTTTCAACTTAAATCTTTTAAGTCGTTTATCTCAAGAACTTACAAACCGAATGTCACAGATTGTAGGCCTTGCAGACATTAAATCCTCAACTGAAGGAGGAAAACCTGAACTACAAATACGATTTAATCGTGACCGTCTTTCGTCCTTAGGCTATGACATCAATACAGTTGCTTCCCTCATACGGTCAAAGGTCCTGGGCGACGTAGCAACCGATATTACTCGTGAGGACCGTACTATCGATATTCGCTTGCGTGCACAGGAAGAATTTCGAGACAGTGTCCAAGATCTTAAAAACCTAAACATCGCACAAACCGGAACGGTTCCTATTCCTCTTTCAGCGGTGGCCTCTGTAATCGAGATTGAGGGCCCTGCAGAAATAAGACGCGCAGACGGAGAGCGTGTTGCTCTGATCACTGCAAATTTAACTGGCCGTGATCTAGCCTCAGCATCTAAAGCTATCGAAGATGAGATTGCTGAGATGATTTTCCCATTGGGATTCGACTGGCGCATCGGGGGACAACAACAAGAAATGGAAAGATCTTTTTCTAGTATGAAGTTCGCAATCTTTCTCGCGGTATTCATGGTCTACCTTGTCATGGCATCCCAATTTGAATCACTGCTCCATCCGTTTGTTATTTTGTTCAGCGTACCATTTTCTCTTATTGGAGTTATTGGCACACTTTATATACTCGACGTCACTGTCAGTGTGGTTGTTCTCATCGGAGTAATTATGCTTGCTGGCATCGTTGTCAATAACGCAATAATACTTGTAGATACGACAAACCGTCTAAGACGTCACGGAAAAACAAAAATCGAGGCATTGAGTGAGGCCGGAAAACTAAGGCTTCGCCCCATTCTTATGACCACATCAACAACAGTACTTGGTCTATTCCCAATGGCATTAGGCCTCGGAGAGGGCAGCGAACTACGCGCTCCTATGGCAATTACAGTTATCGGGGGATTACTCGTGTCTACGCTATTGACACTACTCGTTATCCCTGCTGTTTATTCAGTTGTCGATCGTACGGAGTAATTATTTTTCTTTTGTACTGTTGCTTAGATTTGCAATCGCTGTTGCAAAATTTAAAACCGGACGGATTTCATAATCGCCGAAATCTATAATAGGGTCTAGAAATTTGACTAGCTGCTCCATCGTTTCAGTTTCAACTACCATAAAAATTTGCCGACCTGGAGGGTCAGCATAAGCGCCATGAACTGTGACACCTGATGCTTGAGCATTGGAAATAGTTTGTGACATTTCTGTTTTTACTTCCTCATCATGTGCCGGACATGTTTCATAACCGTGCGTATGTGTTACATGAAATAACATTAAAACCTCCTCTAATCGTTATGATTCTTAATTATTACAGGTTTTCAGATGCTATCCGACTCCACCTTAACTTCAAATTCAATTATTCACCCGCGCCTCATATTAAAGCCCTTTTTGTTAACAATAGCTTCATGTATCGCCAAAGATTGGTTACGATACGTATACTTTGAACATCAACCTTAGCTCACGCCAAGCTGCTACCGTTGCGACAGCACTCACAATCGTAGCTGCAGTTATTATTCTACTCGGGTGTTTTGCTGTCTTCTACTTACTCACAAGGTTCGTCAACATCTTCGCTAGTGTTTTTTTACCTCTATTCTTGGCATTGATCACTGCTCTAGTTCTGAGGCCAATCTTCGATTTCTTTTCCGAAGAGCTAAAGGTTCCTCCAATAGCCTCTGTAACACTAATATTCATATCCATACTTTTGCCAACAGGTGGTTTGATCGCATTAATCGCAGCATTCATGGTCGAGCAAAGTACTAAATTCATTGAACAGCTGCCAGAACTAGCCCAAACCGTTGACAGCACAATCTCAAATTGGCCGCAATTACAGGAACTTTTGGTTAGTTACGGCTTTTACAACTCCATCCAAGAATTGGCAAGCCAGTATTCGGGAACAATCAGGTCTGCTGTACCTTATCTGTTAAGCTCTGCGGTCTCCGCTGGGTCTAGTGCTTTTCGGGCAATTACCACAGGATTCAGCTGGATTGTTATCCCAGTTTATTTCTATTTTTTCTTGATAGCACCACCAATATCAGGGAAATACTTTGAGAATTTCTTGCCTTTCTTAAAAGACGAAACTCGTAAAGACGTCCTCTATCTCGTCGATGAGTTCATCAGAATACTAGTATCATTCTTTCGTGGGCAGCTTTTGATTGCACTTCTACAAGGGCTACTTTTTGCAGTTGCCTTCCACGCCATTGGCCTAAACTTTGGCTTCATCATAGGTCTAACTCTTGGATTTCTAAACCTTGTGCCTTATCTAGGGAGCATGTTGGGACTTGCTGTGGTTATACCTTTGTCCTTACTCCAAGTAGGCGGCGGAATAGACCTCTTAGCGTTAACGCTAACGGTTTTTGCAATAATCCAACTACTTGAAGGCTACCTCCTAACACCTAAGATAATGGGCAATCGAACTGGACTTCATCCACTATCAATACTAGTGGGCTTGCTTTTCTGGAGCACGGCATTCGATGGTTTTTTCGGAATGGTCCTTGCCATCCCTCTAACAGCATTTTTGGTGGTTTTTTGGCGCCTTGCAAAAACCAAATATATTCAGGAAATCGTTTAGGCTATAGTTTTAGGTAACACAACCAGTCAACTATAACATCTCTATATTAGCAGCCTGACAACCTTCAAGATTACTCTCTTTAACATAAACATAGCGATATATAATTGCAGGTTGTTTGCATACTTAACATAGGAGCAACATTAACAAGATGGATCAACAAATCGGAACTCAATCAAACCCTCTTCGAGTCGCAATTTTCGGCGCTGGCCCAACTGGCTTCTATGCCGCCGAACATCTATTCAAGCAGAAAGAACTGGTCATCCAGGTCGACCTCTACGATCGACTTCCCACGCCCTTTGGGCTTGTACGTGGAGGTGTAGCCCCAGATCATCAAAAAATAAAATCCGTAACAAAAGCCTATGACCGAATAGCATCTAACGAACGTTTCCGATACTACGGTTATGTAGAGTTTGGAACCGACATCAACCTTAACGATATAAAGCAACATTACCATCAAGTTTTGTTTACTGTAGGTGCACAAATTGATCGGAGTATGGGTATTCCCGGAGAGAATCTAAAAAGAAGCCATGCAGCGACGGAATTTGTCGCCTGGTACAACGGTCATCCAGACTACCGTGACCGGGAATTCGATTTATCCCAAGAATCAGTAGCAGTTGTAGGAGTCGGAAATGTAGCAGTTGACGTATGTCGAATTCTCTGCCGAAGTCGCAAGGAGCTAGAACAAACCGATATAGCTGACTACGCACTTGAGGCAATTTCAAAGAGCAACATAAAAACAGTCTACATGCTTGGTCGAAGAGGTCTTGCGCAAGCAGCATTTTCCAATCCAGAGATCAAGGAATTAGGTGAATTAGAAATTGCAGATATCCAAGTTCCTGAAGCAGATGCAACTATCGACGAAGCTACCAATACATTTCTAGAGGCCAATCCGGACAAAAAAACAGATCGAAAAATCGAGATAATACAGCAGTATGCCAAGGAGAATCGAACAGATAAGGATAAAAGCCTCATTCTCCGCTTCTGTGTTTCACCCATTGAACTAATACCCGCTCAAGATGAGGGTGTCGGCTCAGTCAAAATGGTTAAGAATGAACTTTACATAAACGAACGTGGAACAATTCGACCAAAGGCCACTGAGCACCATGAAGAAATTCCTGCTGGGCTTGTTTTTCGATCGGTTGGCTACAAAGGCGTGGCACTTCCTGATATACCCTTTCGCGAAGACTGGGGCACCATTCCTAATGAAAAGGGGCGTGTTACCAATCTATCAACAAAGGAAACTATCGCTGGGACCTACTGTGCCGGTTGGATAAAACGTGGGCCAACAGGTGTAATAGGAACTAATAAGCCGGATGCAGTCGAAACGGTAGAGTGCATGATGGAAGACCTGCAACACGGCAAAGTGTTTTCTCCCGAAGCACCTGATATGAAAGCTGCTGAAAAACTTGTAAAAGAACGTAAACCAAATTATTTCTCTTACGCCGACTGGCAGAAAATCGACTCACTTGAGATACAACGAGCAGCAGGCACCGAAGCTCCACGTTTAAAGTTCACCACAATCAAAGAGATGCTGGCCGCTGTTGGAAAATAACACTTTTAGTAGAAACTGTTACCTTCACAATATCTAATATTTTAGCCGCGTAGTATGCTGAAATCTTAGGCGAAATTGATCAGATTTAAAAAACAACACAGGAAACTTACAGAAAAATCAAAAGCTTACAATTCACGGTCGTGATCTCCTGTGGTAAGAGCCAAGGCTTTTAGTGCCCAAGATAGTTCTTCTTGGACATCTGCGTTAATTTCCTGGTCTATCCTGCACAAAAGAGCCGGTCGTGCTGAAACTTCACCGATATGGCCGATGGCCCAAGCTGCATGAGACCGAACTAAAGGCTCCTTATGTTCTAGAGCTCTAATCAGTGCTGGCAGTGCTTGTGTATCACGACTATTACCAAGTGCAACCGCAACGTTACGTAGAAATCCAGCGTACCGAGCTCTTCGGATAGCACTCTTTTTTGTCGCATCTAAAAAGTCCTCTAGACTCATTTCGAGCATTTCGATTAAATCCATAGAGCACAACGGTTCTCTCGGGAAAAAAACTTCCTCTTCGCTTTTCTTGGCAAATCTATTCCAAGGACAAACATCCTGACAATCATCACAACCATAAATGCGATTTCCTATGAGTGGACGAAGCTTTCTAGGAATGGCTTTGCGTAATTCAATGGTGAGATATGAAATACAAAGCCGACTATCCACAACATAAGGTTTAACAATCGCCTTTGTAGGGCAAATCTCTATACATCGGTTACACGTACCGCAGTGGTCCTTAACTTCATCGTCTATAGGTAGTTCTATTGGTACTAGAATTTCACCTAGAAAGAACCAAGAACTTCCATCACGCGAAAGAAGATTGGAATGCTTACCAACCCAACCAAGACCTGCAGACGCAGCATAAGACTTTTCTAGCATTGGCCCAGTATCAACGTAATACCTTGTAGTTACATTTGCACATTGTTCGATAAAGGACGAGAGCTCTTTTAACTTGGTTTCCAAAATACGGTGATAGTCCTCACCCCATGCATAACTAGAAATAACACCCCTAAGCTTGCTGGGAGGAGCTGGAGGTCCTTGATAATAATTCAACGCACAGCACACAACAGTCTTGGCACTAGAGAGATTTTTAGTAGCGTCGTTACGTCGGTCTGCATTGTTTTTCATCCAACTCATATCACCATGAAATTCTTTTGCAAGCCAACTCTTGAGGTGGGAGCCTTCTGTTTCGAGTAGGACGGGCGCAAACCCAACTTTGTCAAAACCAATCTTTAATGCTTTTTCGACAATGACAGCCCTCAGTGCAATGTTATCCATGACTCAGAGTAGAATATATATACCTTTCATGTCCAAGCTTGACACCACCATTGCCATACTTAATGAACTAGAACTTGGCTCACTTGATAAAATATCAGCACAACTCGTATCAATTCGAGGCGAACTAGAACGTTTCAACCTTCTCGACCTTGTGGAAAAAACCGATGCTTGTCGCCATGCTCTCGTTCGTGGAGAGTTGCAAGAGTTCCGGCGTCTCCGCAATAACATCGTCAGTCAGCTGGGTCATCATCGGATGAAATTTCGTTGACAACAATGTTTTAGTGAACTACAAATACCAGTAAATCTGTTATATCTCTTTAATCTTTTCATTTAAAGCATGATCCCATCGAAAAAAGTTGAATCACTGCATAGAATCGCTATCGAGAACGTGCCGCCAAATAGGTATACACTGGTCAATTGCATTCTGAGTGCTTAATGATGAAATATCTGTACAATTATCTACATTATTGGGGTGCCACATGTTTGTAACTGCACGTTCCACATTTACGAATAGTCTCGCTCAGATAGAAGAAGCTGGACTCTATAAACAGGAGCGCGTCATCAGTTCTAGACAAGGCCCCGCTATAGAAGTAAAACAATCTGAGGTTTTAAATTTTTGTGCAAACAATTATCTAGGACTTGCGACAGATCCACAAATTATAGAGGCAGCACACAAGGGCCTTGATGAGCGCGGCTTTGGATTGTCCTCAGTACGTTTTATCTGTGGCACACAGGACATTCACAAAGACTTAGAAACTCAAATTTCGACATTTCTTGGAACCGAAGATACCATTCTTTACAGCTCATGTTTCGATGCTAATGGAGGTCTTTTCGAGACATTACTATCTGAAGAGGATGCAATCATTAGCGACGCTCTCAATCATGCAAGCATTATCGATGGCATCCGGTTATGTAAAGCTAAAAGACTTCGTTACGAAAACCGTAATATGCAAGAACTGGAAAGAAAACTCCAAGAAGCTGCTAACTCACGACATCGGATGATAGCAACTGACGGCGTATTCAGCATGGATGGCACCTATGCTCCATTAGATGAAATTTGTGAATTAGCTGAAAAATACGACGCTATGGTGATGGTAG
This sequence comes from uncultured Acidobacteriota bacterium, assembly GCA_964518945.1. Lineage (GTDB taxonomy): Bacteria > Acidobacteriota > Vicinamibacteria > Marinacidobacterales > SMYC01 > CAZFLB01. The sequence goes on from CAZFLB010000096.1 coordinate 13,753, forward strand.
ATGATTCACATGCAACTGGTTTCGTTGGTCCTACAGGTCGGGGCACTCCAGAGCTATTTGGTGTTTCAGAACAAGTTGATATTGTAACTTCAACTCTCGGTAAAGCCTTGGGTGGTGCGGCCGGTGGTTTCACATCTGGACACAAGGAACTGATCGATTTTCTGCGTCAACGTTCACGACCATATTTATTCTCCAATTCTCTCGCTCCTGCAATCGTATCAGCTGCCCACAAAGCACTCGAAATACTTGAGTCAAGCTCAGAACACCGAAAACGTTTGATGGAAAACACCTCTTTCTTCCGCAAAGAGATGACCAATCGTGGATTCAAAGTCGTTGAAGGTAGCCATCCCATCGTACCGGTTATGCTTGGCGATGCTCACTTAGCCCAAAACATAGCCAAGGACATGCTTATTGAAGGTATCTACGTTATTGGCTTTAGCTTTCCAGTCGTCCCTAAGAACTCTGCGAGAATTCGCGTGCAATTGTCAGCTTCTCATAGTCAAAAACAAGTCGAGCAAGCCATAGATGTTTTCACACAAATAGCTAGAAACTACAAAGTAATTTAAAGGGCAAACTTCACTTTAAACAAACATAATCCTCAACAAGCTGTTTTGTCTAGTTTCTAACCTCTGCAAACTCTGCATCAATAACATCTTCATTAGACTTAGTCTCATTCATAGACACATCTGCAGGTTGTTTGGATTGCTTATCTGGGCAGCTGTATTCCGAAATCTGCTGAAAAACGCTAGAGAGATTTTCAAGTGCGACCTTCATTAGTTCCACATCACCATCAGCTAGTTTTAGTTTACCTTCAACCAGTGCTGACTCCACCTCTCCAAGAACAGATGTGTTCAAAAACGCTTTCTTTTCTTCAAGTACTCTTTCCGTCTTAAAGATCATGTTATCAAGACTGTTTTGGAGCTCTACTTTTTGTCGATATCGCTGATCTTGTTCTCGATTTTCCTCGGATTCTCGGACCATACGATCGATATCGCCCTGGCTTAGGCCACTTGAACTCGTAATAGTAATGCTCTGTTCTCTACCTGTTGCTAAGTCTTTTGCTCCTACTACAACAATTCCGTCTGCATCGATGTCGAAAACGACCTCGATCTGAGGCATGCCACGAGGAGCAGCAGGTATACCAACAAGCTTAAACCTTCCTAAGGTACGATTGTACTTAGCCATCTCTCTCTCTCCCTGAAGCACATGTACCTCTACACTTGACTGTTCGTCTTCAGCAGTCGAGAAAATTTCTCTTTTCTGCGCCGGTATTGTAGTGTTTCGGTCGATAAGCTTTGTGAAAACTCCACCTAGAGTCTCGATTCCAAGCGAAAGTGGCGTCACATCGAGTAACAACACATCGTCTACCTCACCCTGAAGCACTCCTGCTTGAATTGCTGCTCCTATAGAAACCACCTCATCAGGGTTGACACCTTTGTGGGGCTCTTTTCCAAATAATTTCTTTACCATCTCCTGCACCTTTGGAATGCGGGTAGAACCCCCAACTAACACAACCTCATCAATTTTTGATACATCAACGGAAGCATCCTTGAGGACCTTCTTACACGGGAGCATAGCTTTTTCGAGAATGTCAAACACCAACTGTTCAAACTTAGCACGTGTCAGCTTTAACTGAAGATGCTTTGGCCCTGAGGAATCCGCTGTTATGAAGGGCAGATTGATCTCGGTCTCTAGGCTCGTAGAAAGTTCAATCTTTGCTCTCTCAGCAGCATCCTTTAGGCGTTGTAAAGCCATCTTATCCTTTGAGAGATCTATACCATTCCCTTTCTTAAATTCCTGAGTCATCCATTGGATTAGCCTTTGGTCAATGTCATCCCCGCCAAGTCGCGTATCACCGCCTGTAGCTTTAACCTCAACAACACCATCTCCTACTTCAAGAATAGAAATATCAAATGTCCCGCCACCAAAATCGAACACAACAATCGTTTCTTCCTTCTTTTTATCAAGCCCATAAGCAAGTGCAGCTGCGGTTGGTTCGTTAATGATACGTTCTACATCCAACTTCGCAATTTTTCCTGCATCTTTCGTAGCTTGTCGTTGTGCAGCATTAAAGTAGGCCGGCACTGTGATAACTGCACCCGTTACCTT
>CAZFLB010000097.1:0-8025 GCA_964518945.1 uncultured Acidobacteriota bacterium
AATCAGTCGACGACGTCTTTTCTCAGCAGCTTCGAAGGCAACCCGCGCGATTCTTTCAATCTCGAAACTCTCATACCTCAAGGTATTGAATGCGTAACGTCCCTTTTCATTACTTCCCATCCCACGTGGCTCCCCAAAATACAAGCCTCCAGTTAGCTCGCGGACAATGAGTAGATCTACTCCTCGCAGCGTTTCTTCTCGAAATGGAGACAACGACGATCCAAATTGAGAAACAACTGGGCGAAGATTGGCGTAACTCTCAATCAGTTGCCGGAGACTCAACAGGGCTGCCTCCGGACGGTCTGCTGGAGACAAATGGTCGTACTTAGGCTCTCCAACAGCTCCAAGCAAAATCGCTTGTGTGTTGGCACAAGCAGTACGTGTCAACTCTGGGAAAGCGGTACCGTCTTGCTCAATCCCTACACCACCAAACGGAAGTGTTGAAATGTCCAGTTCGTGATTGCACTTCATTGAAACAGCACGCATCACTTTCATTGCCTCAGAAACAACCTCTGGGCCAATTCCATCTCCGGGTAATACAACAATGGATAATTTCACTAAATATCTCCTTCACTCATCTGAGGCTATGTTACAGAGTAATTGAGACTTTCTCCGAGAAAGTCAACCAAACTAATAAGGTGTTAAATGCCCCCTAAGCAGTAGTGTAGAGCACCCGGAGTCTTTTTTGCCAAACAAAAAAACGAAACGAAAGAACGATTCTCACATTAAATTCGAAGTATGAATTGAATCCAGGTTATCGGCGCGATACATTGTCTTAAGTAATGTTTTTAAAAACGACTAAAAAAAGTACGCGAAGACTCAGTAAGTACAATGCGCAAATTTAAGTTAAGAGGATATCTCGCCACCGGTCTTCTCATCTGGATTCCTTTGGGTGTTACATACTTCGTATTGCGGCTTTTGATCAACTTGATGGACCAATCATTGCTTTTGTTACCGCAATCATCTCGACCAGAGAATATTTTCGGATTCCACATCCCGGGATTAGGTGTAATTCTCACTCTTAGCTTACTGGTCCTGACAGGCTTTCTGGCTGCAAATATCATAGGGAAAAGACTAATAGGCCTATGGGAAAAGCTGCTTACCAAAATACCCCTAGTAAGTTGGATTTATTCCGGGGTTAAGCAAGTAGCAGAGACGCTGTTGTCTCCAAGAAGTGAGTCTTTTCGAAAAGTACTCCTAATCGAATACCCACGGAAGGGTGTCTGGAGCCTATGTTTTCAGACATCAAACGAGTTAGGCGAAGTGCAGTCACGCACCGGTAGAAAAGTGATCTGCGTATTTGTACCGACAACACCTAATCCAACATCAGGCTTTATCATTCTTGTACCGAGCGAGGATGTTATCGAATTAGATATGAACGTAGAAGAGGCACTCCGCATGATTATCTCTCTTGGTGTTGTAGTGCCCGAATGGGACCGACAAAAAATTACATCCTCAACTCAAAAACAGGATTTCTAACATGCTCCAAATCATTTTTTTAAAAAAGTGACTTTTTTTCGCGCTACATTAAACGGGCACAAACAAATGAATTCGGCAAAAGAAAACTCTTATTAATGGAACATAACCCATTCCCTTATGGGCATAGACCCAAACTGGTCCCGGAGAGGCTCTATGCTACCAATATGCCACACTACCATGTGCGCGGAGGAGGAAACTGCTAGTGACGAAGGACTACACACAATCAGTAATGTCGGCTGTGAAAGGGAAAAATGAGGCACAACCAGAATTTCATCAAGCAGTCGAAGAGGTTATTGACTCTCTTAGCATCGTTCTGGACAAACATCCAGAATACCGAACTTCGAAAATAATCGAACGGATCATAGAACCAGAACGGATCATTATATTTCGCGTTCCTTGGGTCGACGACCAGAGAGAGGTACAAATTAACCGTGGTTTTCGAATTGAGATGAATAGTGCAATTGGCCCATACAAAGGAGGGCTTCGATTTCACCCATCCGTCAATATAGGGATACTAAAGTTCCTTGCGTTTGAGCAGGTTTTCAAAAATGCACTTACCACACTACCAATGGGTGGTGGCAAGGGAGGGTCTGACTTTGACCCAAAAGGAAAAAGCGATGAAGCAGTAATGCGATTTTGCCAAAGCTTTATGACAGAGCTCTTCCGCCATATTGGACCAAATACAGATATCCCGGCGGGTGACATCGGAGTAGGCGGACGTGAGATCGGATACCTCTTCGGACAATACAAGAGAATAGCTAATAAATTCCAAGGGGTGCTCACCGGAAAAGGCATCAATTGGGGCGGTTCTCTTATTCGTCCTGAGGCAACTGGTTACGGAGCGGTTTACTTTGCAGCCAACATGCTTGAAACTCGAGGAAAAACGCTAGAAGGAAAGACGTGTCTTGTTTCAGGCAGCGGTAACGTCGCTCAATATACAACGGAAAAACTTCAATCTTTAGGCGCAAAGGTCGTAACATTATCTGACTCCAGCGGTTATATATTCGACGAAGAAGGCATCGATGCCGAAAAGCTTAATTGGGTCATGAGACTAAAAAACGAACGCCGAGGTAGGATCAAAGAATATGCCGACCACTTTCCAAGTTCTGAATACACAGAAATTCCACCGTCCTCAGAGTCAAATCCATTATGGGCTCACAAAGCAGATTGCGCATTTCCAAGTGCCACCCAAAATGAAATTAACGGTAAAGACGCAGAAAACATGATCAAGAATGGTGTCTATGTCATTTCTGAAGGCGCCAATATGCCATCGACACCAAACGCCGTTGAGCAATTTCTCCAGCATGAGCTGCTATATGGGCCTGGCAAAGCCGCCAATGCAGGTGGCGTTGCTGTTTCCGGTCTCGAGATGGCACAAAATAGTATGCGTTATAGCTGGACACGTGAGGAAGTGGACAACCGTTTAAAAATAATTATGAAAGAGATTCATACTGCAACAGTAGAATCCGCCGAACGTTTCAATGCCCCAGGCAACTACGTAGTCGGTGCAAACATTGCCGGGTTTCTAAAAGTTGCAGATGCCATGATTGACCAAGGTGTCGTCTAGTGCGGAAAGGACTTCAACCACTGCGCCCAACAAACAAAAGATCGTAATGAGCTCAAATTGAGAAGCACAAAATCCTAATTTGAAAAGTATTTATTCAGACCATTAAAAACAACAATCAACAGATTTTATAAAACTATGTTTCTATAACCGATGATTCACAAATCATCATAAATACCTGAGACCAAACGCTCATGGGAGATTCGACTCAAGACTTCGCCAAGCGAAATGACCGTTTTCATGGCTTTCAGGATCTCATCCAAAATCGAGTTCAAGACGTTTTACTAGCATCAACCCGCTACGATTACTTCATCTTGTCTCAAGATGGTCGTCTCAACGAACAAGTCCTTGGGGAATACCTTGAACTGAATCTGAGGAGAACACCAAACATCAAACCAGTATTCTCAGGGAAACAAGCCCTAAAACTTGCACATGCTGCTAGGCGTTACAACCTCATCATCGCGACCGCTGAACTCGGGGATATGAACGTACTGCAACTGGTTGACGCCCTTCGCCGAGAGCACATTGACACCCCTGTCATCTTACTCGCTCACAATCGCCACGAACTAAACCTCTTCGCTCACAAAGACGATTCATCCAAACTTGAACGAACTTTCTTATGGCAAGGTGATGTTCGGATTCTCTTGGCGATTGTCAAATATATGGAGGACAAAATAAACGTAGATCACGATACCGGAATAATGGGAGTTCCTGCCATTATCCTTATCGAAGATAGCATCCGCTACTACTCGTCCTTTCTTCCTGTAATTTATACAGAGTTGGTTAAGCATTCACAAAGTCTTCTACCTGAAGGACTAAATCTGACCGACAAACTAATGCGAATACGCGCTCGACCAAAGATTTTGCTCTGTGACCACTATGAAGAAGCCTGGGCTTATTTTAGTCGTTACTCTGAAAACGTACTTGGTATTATTTCTGACGTTCAATTTCCAAGGAATAGCCAACGTTGTTCCGACGCCGGCCTCCAATTTTCACGAGCGGTTCGAAAAATAAGACCAGACGTCCCAATCATGCTTCAGTCAAATCAAAAGGAAAACCTATCCTTAGCAGTCAGCGTTAATGCCTCATTTCTACTAAAAGGTTCTCCTTTGTTACTCAATCATGTGCGTGAATTCATGGCACAAAGTCTACAAATCGGGGATTTCATTTTTCGACTCCCTAACGGGACGGAACTAGGCCGAGCTTCAGATCTGAAATCACTTGAGCATATGCTCGAACGTGTTCCTACAGAAAGTCTCGTCTATCACGGGGAAAGAAACGATTTTTCAACTTGGCTAAAAGCAAGAACGGAATTTGACCTAGCCAGTAAACTCCGCTCCCAAAAAGTCTCAGATTATGAATCGCAAGAAGAGTTAAGGAAATCAGTAATACAGGCAATTGCCGAGCATCGCAGAGAGCGCAATCGAGGTCAAGTGGTAGATTTCGATCGTAACACCTTCGACGCGTCTGCTAGTTTTTATCGAATCGGCGGAGGTTCACTAGGAGGTAAAGCCAGAGGCCTTGCTTTTATAAATCATCTCCTTAACGAGTATCACATAGAAAGACGCTTTCCGGACGTTCAAGTGTTCGTGCCATCATCTGTAGTACTCGGCACGGACGTATTTGACCGTTTCATGTCTGAAAACAAGCTTGAAGATTTTGCAATCCAATGTGAACAAGACGACGAAATTGAAGCGCTTTTTCAAGCGGGAACATTTTCACGCGAATTACACAAAGATCTGAGAGTCTTTCTCGATCGCATAAGGTACCCTCTTGCGGTTCGTTCGTCTAGTCTACTTGAGGATTCGTTACACCACCCATTCGCAGGTGTATACGAAACCTTTATGCTTCCCAATAATGACCCAAAGCTCGAGACACGTCTTGCTCAATTGTTAGAAGCAGTAAAACGTGTTTACGCTTCAACCTTTTCTTCGAGAGCAAAAAAATATCTCAGTGCAACACAACATCGACTCGAAGAGGAAAAAATGGCTGTAATTGTTCAAAGAGTCGTTGGGTCAGCTCATGGAGAGCGTTTTTATCCAAACTTGTCCGGAACCGCACGATCCTTTAACTTCTATCCTAGTGCTCCAGCGAACAAAAAAGACGGAGTCGCCTCAGTAGCTCTTGGACTGGGTAAAGCCGTAGAAGAAGGCCGGCCTTGCATTCGCTTTAGCCCAAAATACCCTCGACTCATGTCAATTTCCGTTCCTTCAATTCTCCAAACATCACAACGAAATTTCTATGCCATCAAAACAAGTGATAGCAAACGATTCACCCCTCAGATATTCGACTTAGAAGCTGCTCGTGATGATGGCACTCTCTCCGTCGTAGCATCAACCTACTCCACTGAGAACAATGCTCTATACGATGGGATCTCCCGACCGGGAGTTCCCATTATAACTTTTGCACCCCTTCTAAAACATGGACTCTTTCCACTTGCAGAAATTCTCCAATTCCTGCTATCAATTAGTACTGAAGGAACCAGAGCACACGTAGAACTAGAATTCGCTGCCAATATCGACACAAAGCACAAAAGGGGAAGAGAGTTCTGCTTTCTTCAACTCCGCCCGCTCATACTCTCACAGGAAACAAATGAAGTAGAAATCCTCGATGACGATCGAGAATCTTGTTTCTGTTACAGCGAACACGTTTTCGGAAATGGAAGGATTAGCGACATAAAGGACCTAGTCTTGGTCGACTACCAACACTTTGAAAGAAAAGACAGTCGAATAACAGCAGACATTGTCGGGCGGATGAACAATCGCTTGTTGTCCGAAGATCGGCCGTTTATCCTGATCGGAGTTGGCCGTTGGGGCTCTTCAGAGCCATACCTTGGCATTCCTGTACATTGGAGCCAAATAGCTGGTGCCAAAGTCATTGTAGAAGCTGGATTTCGAGATTTTGTCGTTACACCTTCTCAAGGAACACATTTTTTTCAAAACATCATCTCCAACAATATAGGATACCTAACAGTAAACAGTCAGAACAAAGACGGGAATATCGACTGGGAATGGTTAGCTAAACAAACTCCATACGCACAAGAGGGAACAGTGCGTCATTTGCGTTTTGATAGTACTCTTACGGTTAAGATGGATGGGCGAAATAATGAAGGCCTATTGCTAAAACCTGTCTGATACTTGTTCATTCAAATGAAATGTGCTCATAAGAGCATTATTATGTATTAGCAACACTCTACTATTACGAGAGCTCTTTCATTAAATCACACGCGCATGTCCGTAGCTGAAATAGGAATCCCCCTCTTTATTTTTTACCTTATGATTATGACAGTCATAGGGTTCTTAGCATCACGACGCCAACATTCATCAACAGATTTCTGGGTTGCGGGAAGGCAAATTGGGCTTCCGCTACTTATCGTCACAAACTTAGCCGCCATCATGCATGGAGGTTCGATTCTAAGCGGAATCGGCATCATTGGAAAGTTTGGTGCTATCGCTGGACTTCCGTTCCTATCCTTTGCCTGTGGAATTGCAGTCATTTTCTTCGTCTTTGCGAAGAAACTTCGCAACTCAAATGGATTCACCATACCGGACTACATGGGAGAACGATTTGATAGCACCTTTCTCCGCGGCTTCAGTGCATTGATAATAGCGATTTCTAGCATCATCTATCTCATTGCTCAAATCCGAGTCATGGGTTTTATTTTCGAACGTCTACTGGGTATTCCTTTTTTGTGGGGAATGTTGATCGGGACTTTCATTTTTGTCTTTTACGTAGCCATCGGTGGTCTTTTAGCAATTCTTTGGACAAATATCGCTCAATTCACACTCATGTGGTTAGGCCTGATTCTCATGGGCCCATATGTTTACCAAAAAACAGGAGGTTGGTACGATGTAATAGAAAAAGTTGAAGCAGTTTCTCCTGGATGGACGAGTGTCCAAGGCACAGAATGGTCCGTTACTTATCTGATTTCCTGGTACCTCATTTGGTTTATAGCATACTGCACACGAATTGAACTAATCACAAAGGTATATGCTGCTAAGAATGCTGCTGTTGCTCGTCTCGCATTACCCTGGACAATGCTTTTCGTGGTCTTGTTCCTTTTATACAGCAATGTTTACCTAGGCGCTGCTGCCCGAATACTGATTTGGGACAACATCACAACACCAGACCAGGCTTTTACTACACTCGTTACGACGTTACTTCCTCCAATACTCGCAGCCTTTGCACTCACCGGAGTTGCTAGTGCTGCAATGTCCACAACAGATTCATTGCTGTTAGTGTCTGGGGCATCGATATCACATGACTTGCTTCGTAAATGTCTACACGAACCGAGAGGAATCTACAAACCTGACAGCTACTATTTAAAAATTTCTAAAATTACAATCATTGGAATGGGATGCTTATCATTCCTTGGGGCAATTCCAGATACAGAGCTTATACTTCGCATCGTTTCATTTTCGATCGCCTTTCTAGGCTCCGCTTTTTTCTTCCCGTTATTATTGGGCTTAACAACAAAGCGGATAAGTAAGATGGCGGCCATTGCGTCGTCAGTCTGTGGAACACTCACGTGTGCTGCTTGGATTTATCTTCAGGCTTTAAACATTTCTTGGACAATGGAGATTCATCCTGGAGTAGCAGGATTGGTAATAGCCGGACTCATTATGATAGCTGTGGCAACCATGACAGAGCCACTTATCGGACCCCCTGTAGATAAGTTTTTTCCGAAAGAGAGAATAATTTGACCCTAGGACTGCCCCTATCCAGTTTTCTGCTGTTCTTTATTCTTCCTGGAATAGTCATTCTTTCAATGTTTCACTACTCAAAGATGATTCGGAAGAGGGAGAAGGAGATAAAAAAGTAACATCATCCTCACTTAAACATAGGCCAGCCGCATCTATAATCTCCTTCAACTGCTGTTCTGAACGGACTCCTACAATTGCACCCGTCACTGCAGAATTGTGAAGGGTCCAAGCAATCGCGATCACTCCCGCGACCCACCCGTAGCGGCATCCGATGATGCT
>CAZFLB010000098.1:0-2521 GCA_964518945.1 uncultured Acidobacteriota bacterium
AAGTTGTGGCTTAAAAATTCCGAATAGCACTAGCAACAAAGCACTAGTGCGTATTGCCGTCAGTAGAAAACGATCAAGTGCACTGCTATTTCCGCGTACATCTCGATATTGCAATACTGTAGGCACCGCAACGACAACAGCTGCTATTCCGATTAGAACTATTGGCCAAGGCACACCAAAAGATATGTCTCCGCGGAGAAACAAGGATAATCGATACTTAAAAAAAAATTCGAACAAGCTTTCGAGCACAATTCGCCTCAATGACTCATGGCATAGATAATGAAATTGACTCCCATTTGGTAGGCATAAGTTGAAAATTTAAGTGGATAGTAAGGATTCTCCGCCCATTCCCACGCATCACCAAGATCAGTATTCCAGTTAATAACGATCATGAGACGGCCTTGGTCATCGAAAACTCCTTTAACAGCTGGATAGTAACCGTCCGATTCCCAAGTAGGCCCACCTTGCATTCCTTGACCCACATTTGGAACTTGGACGATCTCTTTGACATCATAAAAACAATTAAAAATCGGATGATCAAGAGGTATGTCCTCAATTGGGTTGCCTGGGAGAATTCTCTGTAACTGGTTTTGAAAATTTTCCCATTCAAATGAACCCCAAAAATCATCAATAACAAGAAAACCCCCGGCTTTAAGGTACCGCCTCAATCCATCAATTTCCGGTTCTGTAAGTGCCATGTAACCAACCTCGACGGTATATAAAAACGGATATCTTCCGAGATCTGGGTCGGTCAGCATCAATGGGTTTTCAGTCTCGTGTACGTCTAGATTAGTGAGTCTTCGCAATCCAATCAAAAACTGACGGTCTGCTTTCGGAAAATCGACACTCCAACTTCGAAAACCACGAAATCCGTAATAGCCAGTATAAGCGGCACGAGTAAAATAAAACTCTCGGGGTATCAAGTTATCAGCAAGTACCGGGCCACTCTCTCGTTCTAGTAATGGCAAACTCCTCTGAGTAAAAGCCGCATTGGCTTCAACCTTGTGAAACATTGTCGGTTGAATATTTGAGGCAGCAGCAATTACACACATGACGCCGAGCACAAAACCAAATGGATTTGCTATTCTAAAAATAAGAATCTTTAGTTTTTGATGCAGCACATTGTTCCTCAATTGCTGCCGCAGTATTCTTACCCACGGCGCTGGGCAACGCGCCCTAAGGGTTCCAGCCCCCCGACCCCATGTGGGTTAACCCAATAGGGCATTATACTCCAGCCGAAACTTTGGCAGGGTGATCAAACGACCCAGCGGTGGTCAACAACAAATGAGAACTCAGGCTTCAGTTTTCGAAAAACAACCTCTGAAGCTAATGACTTAGCACATGCTTGCGCTAGCAGTTCACCTGCTGAAGTCCCGATAGCGGTCGCTTTCTCGCCTGCCACCTTTAAAGCTTCATCTGTTACCTGACACGTACCTTGTAATTTTGTGTCACCTTGTACAGATACTAAAGCACTGTATGGGTTGAATTTATCGCCTTCCGAACGCTCCAGTTTTTCAAGAGCGATTTCATACTCACAATCTTTGACTATAAACGTAGACCTCATAGGTTGTTATCTTAACAGTTAGTGATTACCAATCCAAAACTCGAAAATTCAATTTCGCGGCAGAGGTTCTGGAGCATAATAACCACGCCGGTGACGAACTTTGACATTATCTTGGGAGACTTCAACTCTTATTTTGCGATACTTTCCATCTCTTTTTCCATTCGTCGATACATAGCCTAAACTGTATTGACTAAAAAGTTCTTCGAGGATAGTGTCGTATATCTGGTCAATCTTTTCCAGAGAAGTACCCATCGAATAGGAACCCCCAGTTTCATTTGCTAACCTTCTCAAGAACCTTCCCTCATTCAAAGAAAGATTACTAATAGACCTACCCCCCCCGAATTGAATTGCGTGGATCTTAACATTAGAGAACTTGACCATTTCAAAGACTTCTGATGCCCTCAAAGTGCTCCGTGAGTCGACACCATCAGTAAATATAACCAAAGTTTGTCGGCCATCAAGATAATAAACTCGCTCCAAATATGTACCCACAGCATCGTAGAGGGCAGTCCATCCATCTGGCTCTGTTTGGTAGATACGATCAGCAATGAGTCTCTGATCGTCAGACGAATAACGTGACAGTCGGATGTTCTCATCAAAGTCCATAATAAAAAGATTTTCTGATTTCGGAATATTCGTCAAAAACTTAATGGCTGCTTCTTGAACAAGGGACATATCGTCTTCCATGCTTCCGCTCGAATCCAAAATTAATCCAACCACTTGATGTCCAGACAACTCGTCTTTTACATTGGGAGGAAGATCAACCCAAGATTCTTTTAATCCTCCCGCGAAAATTTGGATTTCCTGCAGTTTGCCATCCTCGTATAAATTAAACTCTTTCGCACCAAGGTCGGTTATGAAATTACCTGCCTTATCTGACACTGCCACAGCAACACCCACCAACTCGACATCAGACGTAAACGTATACTGAGTAACATCTTGCTCCTGAGCATACGC
>CAZFLB010000099.1:0-6502 GCA_964518945.1 uncultured Acidobacteriota bacterium
GGGTCCATGATTTCTTTTCGTGTTTCTTCGACACGTATTTCTTGTTCTAAAGTGCTTCGAAGCTCGTTACTGGCACGTTTGAATTCTGCGATACTGCGCCCCAATGATTTGCCGAGTTGAGGAAGTTTACGTGGACCAAATACTATGAGAGCGATAACGAAAATGATTATTAGTTCTTGCATGCCGATTGGGCCTAACATACGAACCTCCTCGAGAGAAGTATTATAGGACGAACACTAGCGCTGAACCAAAGTGAATGATACGTCTCGTAAACCTGTAGAGTTTACTTGCTATACGGTGTTTGTTAGGATGAATTAGTTATTGAATTGTTAATCAATATTTATTCCAAAGACAGTGTTCGTCCAATGAAAAAATCACCAATTGTTTTGCTTCTTTTGTTTGTAGTTACGGGTTCCTTTATGGGTGCTTTATTTGGTGGTTCTGTTCTCGCTGAGGTTGATAGCTACTCGCAATTGCTTCGTCGCTATACCGAAGTCTTACGGTTAGTGGAACGAGAATATGTCAGTGAAATTGATCCGAAGGACTTGGTCCATTCATCGATTCGTGGTGTGCTGCGGACTTTGGACCCACATTCAAATTTTTTACCGAGGCGAGACTATACTCAGCTTCAAGAACGTCAACAAGGAAGCTATTACGGTCTTGGTATATCGGTTCAGATGAGAGAGGGAAATCTTACCGTTATTTCACCTTTCGAAGGCACTCCAGCCTACCGATTGGGCATTCGCTCTGGCGACATAATATCTCGGATTGAGGGTGTAGCAACCCATGGTATAGACCTAGATGATGCTGTGAAAAAGCTTAGAGGGCCAAAAGGAAGTACCGTCACGGTATCGATCACACGTGCTGGTTATGAGCAGCCACTAGATTTCACAATTGTCAGAGATAAAATAGATCTTCGAAGTGTCCCTTATGCTTTTTTGCTCAATGATGATACGGGATATTTGAGAATTTCAGATTTTACGGAAACAACTCAGCGTGAAGTTCACGAAAAGCTTGCATTTCTTGAGCAACTCGGTGCAAAAGGTGTAGTATTAGATCTGCGAGACAATCCCGGAGGATTACTTGACCAAGCAGTGAGTGTGTCGAATACGTTTCTTAAAAAAGGCTCATTGGTGGTTTATACAGAAGGCAGAACTAAGAATTCTGATATTAAATATTATGCTGAGGACGTCAGTACTCACAGTGATATTCCCGTTGTTGTTTTGGTGTCTCGAGGAAGCGCTTCGGCTTCTGAGATTGTTTCCGGTGCAATTCAAGATCATGATCGCGGCCTTATTGTTGGAGAAAATACATTTGGAAAAGGACTTGTGCAGTCAATTTACCGAGTTAGTGAAGGCAACGGTCTTGCGCTGACAACAGCAGAGTATTTCACGCCGAGTGGGAGGAATATTCAAAGGGACTATACTCCTGGTTCGTTTGATGATTATTACTATAATGCGCGCAAAGATGACCCAACAACGCCCAAAGGCGAGGCGAATTACACTGATGCTGGGCGAGCTGTTTATGAAGGTGGAGGCATTCAGCCAGATATCTTGGTAGCATATCCTCAATTGCCTAAGGCAGTTCTTTCTCTTAATAGTAGCAATAGTTTCTTTCGATACACTACGCGCTTTGCTGCAAAGGAAGGTCCTAGGGCACCCGACGGCGCTGGAATTCAGCCTAGCGAATTCCAAAGCAGACGTCCAAAAAATGTTCAATTAATAGATAAAGAGTTTCGTGTTAATGATGAAATGCTGGAAAATTTCTTTGAGTTTCTAGGTGAGGAAGGTATCCCTTTTAGCAGGGATGAGTTGGAAGAGCACAAAGAAAGATTAGCTCATCGGATCGAGATAGAGATATTTAATGCGCTTTGGGGTGCTGGAACAGCTCAAAAAATCGCGGCAACCTATGATCCTCAAATTCAAGCAGCATTAAAAGCTTTGCCGGATGCGGCTGAACTACTTAACAACCCGGTCGCGTTTTCGAGCCGAAGTCGCTCTTACGAATGACAAAATAGTTTTTCTTAGGCTTAGAGCAGACCACGACTCATTGCATGCCACTAGATTGAGTGCATGGTTTTTGCTACTATACAATCTGTAGTGGTTAAGACTCTTAGCATGCCTTCAAGGAGGTTATGTATGTTGGTCTCCCGAGTAGTGGTTGCCTTTCCCACGTTATTTGTATTTATTTTCATTGGTGGATTGAGTTCCAATTCTGTTGCAAAGGTACAGGATGTTGTTTCTGAGGAGGTTGCTAATCTAAAGAGCCCGTCAGTTGACATACGTATTGATGCAGCTAAGTCTCTTAGCAAATCCAATAGTCCAGAAGCTACTGCGGCATTAGTTGGTGCTATGGCTGATCCTGAAGAAAAGGTCCGTCGTATTGCAGTGAAAGCACTTCGTGAGTATGGCTCAATTGACACGCTTCAAGGACTTCTTGTTGGGTTGAGAGATACAGAGAAATCAATTCGCTACGAGTCCTTGATCGCTCTTCTTGAGATCTATGTTGGATCGGGGAATGCTGATTTGAGAGGAACTTTTATCGGAGGAGCATTGAATTGGCTTCCATTCATTGGAGGTGAGGAGAAACAACTGGAATTCAACAGTCGAATACCAGTTGATGCGCCTACAGTAAAAGGTGTTTCAGATAGACTCCAAGATGAAGAAGCATCGATTAGACGGCAGGCAGCGTATACCCTTGGGGTCCTCCGAGAAAAAACTTCTGTTCATCGTTTAGCTGATGCGCTAAACGATGAGGATAAAGAGGTACAGAATGAAGTAGTTTTAACCTTAGGTAAGATTGGCACGGGACAGGCTGGAGAAGTCTTGCTGAACGCTATGAGCAGTGTTAATAAACATTTGGTTGATAACGTCATTGATGCCCTTGGGAAAATTCGTTACAAGCCTGCTGCGTCTGAGTTGATAACGATTTATGACTCAAATGACAACGATCTTGGGAAACGGGCTCTTATTGCTCTTTCGAAAATGGGTGCAAAAGAAGCGAGAGGAATCTTTTATTATCAGATGACAAGCAAGAATAAGAAGCAGCGACGGTGGGCCGTTGAGGGTTTGGGAAGGCTTGAGGATAAGGGCATAACTTTAGGTCTGATGAAAGACTTTTTGAGAGAGAAGGACCGTTCTGTACAATTAGCGTATTGTTTTGCACTTGCAAAGCTGGGTAGAACTGAGTTCGTAGATCGCGTTGTTTTAGATCTTGGTAATGAGGATACACGTCAACAGGCAAACGAATACGCTGTTGAGCTTGGAAGTCCACTTCTGGAGGAGTTTGTTTTGTATCTGTCTGATCCAGAAGTCAATGTGCGTAAGGAGCTCATTCTTGTTTTGATGAAAATAGGAGATCCGACGGCCATCCCCCATTTGCGTCTCTTGTCCGAGGATTCCAATAACGACGTTAGTGAGAGTGCGGACAGAGCAATTGAATTATTGGAGCGCGAAAAATCAGCAATGACTGCTGGTACCAATATGTTCTAAAGTGTCCTATACCCTTTGGTTGCTGAGTAGACACCTCTGTTTTGGTTTCGAATAGAGTAGATAGTTTTTTCGGTTATCCCCGTCTTTTAATGTGTCGAGTCTGAGTTAATCACACAATTGACAGAGATTCGTATATTATGGTTCTGGTTTAGGTTGTGCTCCCTTTTGAGTAAAGGCCGGTACGGAGATGTGGTGAGATGATGATAGGTGGTTTGGTCGGCACCTTTGCCATTTTGATCGGTTCAGCAGTTGGCGCTTTTGCCGATACTCCAAGAAAAAAAGATTTGTGGTCCGACGTGATCCGTAATGGCAAATCGGTTGTGTTTGGCCGTTTTGTTGGTAAATTTGAAAGCACAGCATTTCGATCTCGTCGAGTTCGACTGCGAGAGGTGTCAACAGGGAAAGAGGAGTTATTAGAGGTAGATGAGGGTCTTGGTTTTATCGCTGAAAAGATTCCACCTGGTCTTTACGATGTTGTAGGTGTTGAGGCAGTCTATTTTCCACGCACTTCTGGTCCAAGAAGACCTGAGAGGTATCGTCCGATTCGACAGCGGTTCAGTGTAAAGCCTAAAAGTGGCGATGCGTCGAGTGCGATGATTTTTGTTCCTTCTGATCGCCCTGTTTACATTGGGACCATAAGAGCGGAAAACCCTTTAGATGGAATTGTTTACCGTGGGCACCAGCTGAGAGTGGTTGATGATTTTGATGCATCTTACGACCGGCTATCTGTATTCTACCCTCAGCTAGTAGGTAGTTTGAATCGAGAGGGGATTGTCCCAGCTCGACACTTTATGCTCAAACCTACAGTAAGGGTTGATCCTCTTGAGCGTGTTGTCGGGCAAGATGACCCAATACGACAGGCACGGCAATACATAACAGAAGGCAAGTTTAAGCAAGCTATAAGTTGGCTAGAAACGTTTATGCCCGCATCCGATAGTGAGCGTAGTGAGGTCAAGCTGCTTGTTGGTGAAGCCCTGTTAGGTGACAAGGAGTACACAAAGTCAATTGAAGCACTCGGCCAAGTACTATTGATGCATCCGACGGATATGCGAGCGCTTCGTTTGTTGGCTCGTGCGCACGCATTTGATGGGCACCTGGAAGATGCACAAAGCCTTTATGAAGGAGTGATTCAATCTTTGCCGGAGGATGCGGAAGCGAATCTGCATCTTGGTTATCTTTATGCTTTGCAACAGAACCGTGTAAAGTCACAAGAACAGTTTGCTAAGGCGTTTTCAACGGACTTTGATTATTTGCTGAACGACTTCACGCCATTCTTTATTGCTCTGCGAGAAGCTCTGGAAGGTAATGCTTATGCATATAAACCACCTCGTATTTTGAGATATACGGTTCCTCCGCCAAGGTCGATGGAATCGCGCCGAGCGTCGAAAGGCAATGCATTTGCTGTGCTTGTCGATCATGGGGGCAAAGCGATTGCTGCTCAAATCGGGAGACAATCTACAGGAAATACTCCCTTCTTTATGCATGCTCTCTTAAAGGCAAGATATGAGCCAGCTAGTTTGAACGGGATTCCTGTGCCGGCGCTGGTTATAATGGGGCGTACGAATAGCGACACACAGTAAATTTACACACTAGGCTTTTGTTGTGTCATAGCTATTGATGTGAACGTCTTTAATCAGGAGGTTAGTATCTTTGCCTAAGCTTTCTGTGGTGATTCCTTGCTTTAATGAAGTCGGAACTATTGACAAAATTCTGGCGGAGGTATTGGCGAGTGAGTGCGTAGACAAGGAAATCATTGTTGTTGATGATTGTTCTACCGATGGTACACGAGAGAAATTAAGCCGATTCCCAAATGATGGCAATATCAAGGTTGTTCGCCATGAAAGCAACCAAGGGAAAGGAGCCGCACTTCGTACTGGTTTTGGACTTGCGACCGGTGAAATAGTTATTGTTCAAGACGCTGATTTGGAGTACGACCCTAGGGACTACAATAGATTAATTGCTCCAATTGTCGAGGGGAAGGCTGATGTCGTATTCGGGTCAAGATTTTCCGGTGGGCAGTCACACCGTGTCCTTTACTTTTGGCACTATGTGGCAAACAAAATACTCACTTTGACATCAAACATGTTCACAAACTTGAATCTTACGGATATGGAAACTTGCTATAAAGCGTTTAGAAGGGAAGTGATTCAGTCTATTGAAATTCGTGAGAACAGGTTTGGTTTTGAACCTGAAGTTACAGCAAAAATTGCTAGTCTTGGTTGCCGCATTTATGAGGTTGGAATTTCATATTCGGGAAGAACATATGCAGAAGGTAAGAAGATCGGATGGAAAGACGGTGCTCGTGCACTTTGGTGTATCGTTTGGTACAACAGTTTCGGATAGATAGTCTGATTGATTATTTATCTAAAACATTTTTCATTGCTTGTATATTGGAAGGTGTTGTTCGGCAACAGCCACCTATTATTTTAGCTCCAAGTTTGTGCCATTCACGGACATATTCTTCTACGGGTCTTTTGTCGGGATTACACTCCCAACGACGCTGAACATCGCTCCAAATTTCACCACTGTTTGGGTAAACCATTAACCTTTGGTTTCTCTCTTGCTTCACAGATTGAAGAAGTCTAGTGATGTATTGTGGAGGGGTGCAGTTTACTCCAGTAGCTATTATTTGCGGTGATTCAGATACTGCACTTATGCATTCAGAGAAAGATTCGCCATTACTAATCTCATTTTCGTTCCGACAACTAAACGTTATCCAAGAAGCAGAATCCGGAAATTCTAAAAGCAATTCTAAGATAGCTTCAGCCTCTATTAGACAAGGAATTGTTTCGAATGCAATGATGTCCGGATTTGCAGCTGTGAGTATCTCAAGTTTCTTACGGTGATAATCGATTAACTCCCGTTTGCTGAGGCCATAATTGCCACGATATTCAGAACCATCAACCAGGTGTGAGCCGTAACAACCAATGGATGCTGCTGTGAGAACTTTTCAAAAATCTCGACATGACTTATTTGCTATAGCGATTGAGAGCCGCAGCAATTCGGAATAC
>CAZFLB010000100.1:0-6211 GCA_964518945.1 uncultured Acidobacteriota bacterium
ACGATTCTCTCTGGGTGAATCAGATAGAGCTGTTTGCTCGAGCTAACGGGTACAAGCGGGCCTTCGTAAATCCCGATAGCAGTGGCGCGTTCGAGAAGTGTGACAGCCGGGTGGTTTCTAAGTGTAGTGACGAATTCAAGGACTTTTTCTTTAGCTTGGCCCGGAGGTAGTTTGTCCCCGAATGCTCCTTCTTCGGCCAGGACAACGTTTTGTCCTGCTTCGGCAGCTGCAAGTGCTGCAGAAAGACCGGCAATGCCGCCTCCTGCGACAAATAGTTGTGTGTGACGATGACTTGCCACTCGCGGATCGGGCTTCAGTGCTACTGGCACAGGGGCTAAACCCGCAATACGACGCACAATGGGTTCGGCAAATCGCCACACCCACGGACGGATCATTGTTTTGTAGTAAAAGCCGACAGGCATCAGTTTGCGAAGATGCCAAGCGGCTCCCATGAGGTCGAAATTTGCCAAAGGCCAGGCATTTTCCCTGGCAACCTTTTGGCCTTCTACGGCAGGAGTCATGCACGCTTTTACGGCGGGCTCCCCGTCTACTGACAACATGCAGTTTGGGCAATCACCGGTCAGGCAATATAAGCCTCTGCGGCGGTGGTACTTGAACGAACGTGAAAATGTGCGGATGCCTGATCGATAGAGTGCAGAGGCGATGGAGTCGGTTGCTTTAAAATCAATCCGCCGCCCTTCAAAGATTAGAAAGCTCAAGCGGGTGGTCCCTCCAATAGGCGTACAATCTTATTGTTGCGAATGTCCCGCTCCAGAGTAATCCAGCGTCTGCATCCGGCATGGTGAAACCATCGCTCCAGTTGGACGCCCCGGGTATTCGTGCGCAGCCACACACGTTCAAAGTTTTCTTCGATGCTCTCCGGTTCTGGAGGAACTGGTTCAACTTCACCGGAAATCCAGAACTCAGTGAAAGGTCGGCTACCGCACTGTGGACAGGAGACTTTAAGAGCCAAGAGAGAACCTAACAGTAAACATTGGGCGTTTAGTTTCGTGAGTATTGTAATGATGAGCAATAAATTTTACGAGTTTAAAGAGCTTTCACGTTTGCACCCCTCCATTCCTTTCGTTACAGTCGAGAGAGTCCGTTTGTTTTCCTCAGGCGGAGGAGTGCTTAGAGAAGGGTGATACAAATACTTGAAACCTGAAAAGTGATCTAAGTCACAGCTATTTAAATACACAAGTGTAAAAGTAGTTCCATTCTTAGAAGAGCAGGCTTGTCTGTGGGAGAAAGGGTTAGAAAGATGAAGAAGGGTATCGTTACATTCGGATTGATAGTAGCAACGGTTAGCCTGGCTGTAGGGTTGCAGGCTCAAGATGAGAAGGCACTGCGCGAGGCTTTTGAGGGCCGTTTAGTTGCGCCGCTACTTGCTATGCCGGCTACGACCCGAGGAGTGAATGTTTTTCCGCATCGCCGTGATGCGCTTGATAATCTAGAACTTGAGGAAGCCCTAGAGAAATATGGTGTTGGTGTGGAGCGTGGGCAGGCTATCCAGATAACACGTATCAAAGTAAAGAGAAAGCACATTGAGTTCCAACTAGGTGCAGGTGGTGTCCGTCAGGAGCCACGAGTCGAGAGCTCTGTTTATGTGGGTGAAAGTGCGGCGGAGAGGAATTTACGGGATCGGATAAAGAATGCGAGAAGTGAAAGTGAGAAAAAAAATCTCGAACGCGAGCTCGCAAGGTTGAGATACGAGCGGCAAAGAGAGGAAGAGCAACGGCGAAGAGAGGCTGAGGCTGCTCAGCAAGCTCTTGTGGCTGAGAATACTGCAGAGGAATGGGCTATGAAGGCAGGTGCGCGCTTCAACATTCGGTTCGACTCAAGAGTGCCGAAGGGCGTCATGACGCAGGAAGGATTTTCTTCTTTACTGGCACGCTGGGTTGATTTTGAACCGCCACCGGAAGCTGGCAATGCTGTTCCCTTGGCTTCTCTTTCTAAACTGCGCAAAGGGTTGACTTTTGATGAGGTGGAGCAAGTAGTTGGAAAGCCAGGCGCCTGTAAGGATGGAACGGTTGGGGACTTGGATGTGAGTAATTGTAAGTGGGGCTTAACGGAAGGCAGTCTTGATGCTCAGTTTGTTGGAGGAGTACTGGTTAAATACACGGCTGCTGTTAAGTAATTTGCCACTATCGAAAAGAGTCGCAGCCTCCTTTTGTAGCACAGAATAAAAGTGTTTCTGTTGTTACCAACCGGCCGCTTGGCTTCCACGGCGGCCATCTGCTCCACCAGAAAGAACTTTGGTCTGCGGATAAATTCGGATTGCCTGAAGTCCGCCAATTCCGCGAACAGGGACACGCAAACGATGACCCTTCTCTCCTAATTGACTGCGCAACTTTTCTCCAAAGGTTTTTTCGAGTTCGAGGTCCGTTCCCTCAGCATAAGGGATGGAATTACCCATGAACCGAAGAGTAAATCTGGGTGCGCTAACAGCTGCTTGTGCATCCATATTGAAATCCAGCACGCGGAGCAGGACTTGAAGAATCGTCTGCGGAATGGTCCAGCCCCCTGCGGAACCAAGAGCTAGAACTGGCTCCTCATTTCGCAGCACAATCGTTGGACTCATGACGAACCGCGGCCTAGAGCCTCCTTCAATACGATTGACGTCATCCGGATCCAAACTGAAATAGGACATTCCATTGTTAAATAGGATGCCGGTTTCTGGTACGACTACTCCGGAAGGCAACATTAGGGTTTGCGTCATCGTATCGATGTTGCCACTGCTGTCGGCAACAACATGGTGGGTGGTGTGGTGCCCAGGTGAACCGCTTCCAGGTGCTACCACCGGGTAGAACTGAGATTGATCCTCGTTCAGTTTGCCTGCTTTTTCAGAAGCATGCTCCTTTGACAACAGTTCCTCGAGTGGCACTCTGGACTCTGCTTTCCCACTGTTGAAAAGATCCTCGTCCACCATGGCAAGCTTCAGAGCTTCCACCGTGTGGTGAATGAAGTTTGCGGAATTGTGACCCATGGATTCAATGTCGAATCGTTCCAGGATATTCAGCGCTTGAAGCACCGTCATTCCTGATCCCCCTGGGGGTTGGCTAAAGACGTCGAAGTTTCGGTAGCGTACTTTTAGTGGTTCCAGCCAGCGAACGTTGTAATCTGCAAAGTCCTGAACGGTTAGGCTCCCACCATTTGCTTCGAAATGCGCAGCGATTTGCTCTGCGAGAGAGCCGCCGTAAAATTCTTTCGGGCCGCCTTTCGCAATCCTTTCTAGAGTACGTGCTAGATCAGGCTGACGGATGATGCTCCCAACTGCTTTCGCGGTTCCATCGTTAAAAAATATCTCAGCACCATAGGGATAACGGCCGACTGCACCCCCGAAGGATGCATCTGTGAATCCTCCGCGCACAGGCGCTGTCATTGGAAACCCATCGCGTGCGTATTGGATCGCAGCAGCGAATACATTGGCCCAGTCCTTGGTTCCATAGTTCTCTAGGAGGCTCTGCCAACCGGCCAGACTTCCTGGAACGAGAGGAGCGCGGTAACTGTCCCGTGCTGGGTGGGCGCGATCCCATAAGCGTGCTCCCGCATTGAAATCTTCCAGTTTGGCAGCGGCGGGTGCTTTGCCGATAAAGTCGAGCGAATGGATTTCTTTTTTCTCTGCATCATAGATGAGGGCGTAGCCACCAACACCGCCAACACCTGACATGAGGGGTTCAACAACGGCCAGGGTTGCGGCAACGGCTACTGCGGCATCGAAAGCATTCCCTCCCTCTTTAAGAATCTCGAGGCCTGCCTGGGTTGCTAGCGGATGCGAACTGACAACCATTCCTTTGGTTGACATCGTCGAACTCTGACTAAAAGGGGGTGATACAAGAAGCCCTGTTAGTACAGCGGCTAGGGCATAGATCTGAGGTTTACGCATCTTTTCTCCTTTGTACAGGCAGTGTAAGTTTACACAATAGGAGGTGAGACCGTTGGGTTCTGTACTTCCCTTCCTGTTTGTAAGTCGATTCTCATCGAAAAAACTCACGCCATTGTTTTATTGTTTGCGTGCTTCCAATATAAGTGCCAGAAGTTTTCCGTACTCAGCGGAAGAGACACTCGTCCCCGGGTCAACGCCTCCGACGGGTACGGTTCGGTCGTTCGTGTTGACACGATGTACGACGACCAAGTCGTAACTTGGCATGATAGTGATGCGGTGCCCCCCTGCTCCGTGAGCAGCGTAAGCGCCCTCTCCAGTGTTTGCATCAGGGTACATTGGCTTCCCATCGATCGAAGTCCACCAGTAGAATTCGTGTCCACTGTACTCACTAATGGGTCTTTCGGATCGGGTTGTACGCTCGACCCAGTCTTTTGGAATGATTTGTTTTTGATTCCAGCGCCCTTTCCGAAGATATAACAATCCGAACCGGGCCATGTCCCTTGCCGTGAGTCGAAAGACATATGCGGGGAAATCGGAAACCGATCTCCCTTGCGCTCCACCGAATCCACTCCGGGGTTCGTACATGCCGTCACGATAGGTGTAGTCCTGCATCCCGAGTGGCTGTGCGATCAATTGATCGAAAGCTTCAAAGATACCTTTTCCCGTCTCCTTTTCGAAGATAGCCCCTGCAGCGTTGAAATCCCAGTTGCTGTAGTACCAGAACGTACCAGGGGCATGGCTTCCACGCTCTGGCCAGTTTTTGGAATGAGCCTCGCCGATCAAGTTGGAAGGGTGGTAGACACCTGAACGAGAACCGAGGATATCGATGAATCGAGATTGGCGTTCTGCCTGCGTTAATCCGAGGCGGTCGTCAATCCCGAGGTCTGCAAGGGTACTCTCAAGATCGAGAACTCCTTCGTCGACGTAGATACCTACCAATGCACTGAGCAAGCTTTTTCGAACGGAATGGACATTGAATTTTCGTTTGGTCTCGCCCCACTCATCCACGACCAGCCCTTTGTGAACGATCATGACACCAGCTGTGTCGATAGTTTGTGAGTATTCGCGAGCTTGTTGAAGTATTTCGCTGGACCAGCCAGCCTTTTCAGGGTCTTGGACCTTTGCCCATGTGTCGTCTGGGTAGGTCGTTTGCTGCGCCACAGTACATTGTGCCGTGGCAAGGAGGGAGACGAATACGGTGACGAGTGAGCGCAAAGTCCTCATTGTTTTACTTTCCTTTCGACGATTTGGAGTTTACGTTCCCATTACTGCTAGAGCAAGCAGGGAGAGTAGAAAAATCTTTTACTCGAAAGGGGTTCTCCTCTGCAGTTTTTTTTCTCGAAAGGAGATTGATCTGGTAGCTGTGCTCACGACGTCCCTATCAATCGCCCGGCATTGGAAACGATGGCGATCACGAGCATGGCAGACAGCATGATGACGCTCTTATCGCGCAATTTATTGCATGCAGGTATGTGGGAGAATAATGCAGGCAGTAGCGGCAGGCAGGACAGAAGCAGCAGTCCGCGAAATCCCCCTGGAACAGGAAACCCGCCTGTATAGACAAGGCTTGGAAGGAAAAAAAGCCCGACGAAAAGAAAAACGGAAAGGAATTCTCGCTTTAACAGAACCTGTTCCACAAGTGTTGCCGCAGCAAGAGCAAGAAAGGGAAGGATGGGAACGGTATAGAAGCCCCAAAAAGAAAGAGATCGAACAGTTACGGCGAGTACAATCTGGTAAGCGACGAACGGCACGGTGATGGCTGGGTCTCGAAGGTACCGGAATGCGGCCAGCCAGCCGAGCAGCATCCAGCCGTCAACAAGTGGGATGCTGGAAGACAACCTCATCTGTGAGATCATCTTTGTGAAAATCTCTACCTTGTCGGCGAATGTTTCGAAAGAATAGCCAGTTGACATATGGGTCATGACTTTGACGAAGGTATCTGCGTCGATGAGGAATCCGTAAAGAGGGTATATCGCTGCGACGGCAAAACTAGCCGCTGTGATTTTCATAGCCCTGCGTATACCTCCGGACTCTGCTATGGCGGCAAGAGCGAATGCGATACCGACGGCAATACCGGAAATTTTGGCAAGAGCAGCAAGTCCACCAAGTAGTCCGACTATCCAGTCCATGTGCGGATGCCTGAACCTCCGGTGTAACAAGAAAACGTAAAGCGCCATTACGGCAAACAGTTGGACAAGACAGTCTTCTTTTGCGAGTCGGCCGTTAAAGGCAGCTAACGGGGAAATACAGAGGATCACCCCAGCAAGAAAGGCGGTACGAAAACTCGTAACTTCTCTTGCTGCAAGAAACAGGAAGACAACGCTC
>CAZFLB010000101.1:0-2610 GCA_964518945.1 uncultured Acidobacteriota bacterium
TAGTGCTTCCCCTGGATCCAGTGTATAGGATATCCCATTGACAGCATTGACTACACCATCTTGGGTAGAGAAAATAGTCTTGAGGTCTTTCACTTCCAATAACATTACATACTCCTGAGGTTTCAAAAATCAATCCACAGACACGATGAAATTGGCAAACGCAAACTTTAAACGGAAGTGTAAATTCGAATCAATTACTTTCTTGTTTATTATAACATTTACAACAATATTATAGCGTGAACAATTCCAAGCTTCATACCTTGACATTTTTTCATTTGTTGCTATGCTTAAATTGCACTATTTCTTCAAATTTATAATTTTTTAGATACGTCTAGTCTTTTTGTACAGTACGTGTAGTTGTTTGTACGGTCTGAAAGTTTCGCGTTAAAAAGGTTTTAAGTTTTTCATTTCCATCACAACATTGACAGTATACATAATTAGGAGGAATTGTATGTTTTTGAGAAAACAACTTATCTCGACAGCATCTGGAACTGTATTAATTTTCAGTATGCTGCTAGCTGCATGCCAACCTCAGATTGTGGAAGTTGTAAAGGAAGTTCCAGTCGATAAAATCCAGATTGTCGAAGTCGAAGCTAAACCCGACCCGACTGCAGTGCCGGAGAAGGAACTTGTGGTGATACAGGGGGTTGATCCAGAAACTTTGGACATGCAAATGATAACTGCACAGGTAGTGGTTAACATTGGACACCACATAACAGAAAGACTGCTAGATTATGACGAAAACATAAACCTCAAGCCACTTCTTGCGGTTTCTTGGGAGCATATTGAACCTAAAGTGTGGCAATATAAGCTTCGTGAAGGAGTTACTTTTTCCAACGGCGAGCCATTCAACGCAGAACAGGTCAAGTTTAGTTTTGACCGCGTAATGGCGGAGGACAGCACATCTATGCGCAAAGGTGGGGCAACTCGCTATGTCGAACGTGTAGAGGTAGTGGATGAATATACGGTTAACTTCCACACGCCTGAAGTAGTTCCTCTATTCGACCAGTGGGTTACTATGGAGTTTCCAATAGTCCCCAAAGGGTACATTACAGAAAACGGTGATGAAGCATTCGCCAGACATCCGATTGGCACTGGACCCTTCATCTTTGAAGAGTGGGTCAAGGATGACCATATTACAATGGTCAAGAATCCAGACTATTGGGGAACACCAGCCGACATAGACAGATTGACTTTCCGCTCCGTACCTGACATAGCAGCTCGTGCTGCTTCATTCCTGGCAGGAGAAGCAGATGTTGTAACAGACATTCAGCCCGTCATGGTACCTGTAGTACAGGCGCGAGACGGCCTGTCGCTATTGGCTGAAGAGGGCATGCGGATAGTATTTGTGAAGCCTAACACAAGAATTGACTCGCCTATGACAGACGTACGTGTACGACAAGCATTGAACTATGGAATAGACAAGGAAGCGATCGTAGCAAGCGTTATGGGTGGCTTCGCAACGGTATCACCTGGTCAAGTAGTTAGCTCACAGTATTGGGGATTTAACCCAGATCTGGAAGCGTATCCTTATGATCCTGCAAAGGCCAAAGCACTGCTTGCTGATGCCGGCTATCCTAATGGATTTGACATACGTATGTCAGTCCCTCGCGGTCGATACATGAATGATGCTGAGATCGGACAGGCATTGGCGGGACAGTTGGAAGACATTGGAGTTAATGTCAAGGTAGAGACACGAGAATTCAGTGTGCATAACAAGGAGTTCTATACTCAGGAAGGTGGACCATTGTTCCTCATAGGATACAAGGCGCCGCCCGATACTGGGATAATGCTCAGTATTTTCGAGTCATCACACCCAAATTCGCAACATGTTGATCCGGTGTACGATGACATGGTAAATGATGCACTAGCTGAAACCGACGCAGACCTACGTCTTGAAAAGACCAACGCTGCTTCTGAGTATTTCCGAGAGCAAGCTATTGCGATTTTCCTGCATCAGCAATGGCTTCTTACGGGAGTTCATGACCGTGTTCAGGATTTTCACACATATCCTGATGGTCGAATATACTTTGGTAATGTCGATATAAGCGGATCACGTTAGTTAAGCACTGTTGGGGCAATGAATCGTATCTCCTCATGTGAACACGATTCATTGCCCCAGTCTTACCCCAACAATATATTTATATATTCGATAAGCACTCTTGAGGAGATTGACATGTTTGATTTCACAAAAGAATTGATTTCCCAAGCTGTATCTATGGGAGCAAGCTATGCGGAAGGGCGCGTGGTTGACCAGTCCCAACAAGCTGTCACAAGTCAGAATAACGTATCGAACATCTCCGAATCCGAAACTTGCGGTTTCGGAATACGAGTTTTGGTAGATGGCCACTGGGGATTTGCCAGTGATAGTATGGCTCAACAAGACTCATCCCAGACAGTGAAAAAGGCCATTACTCTAGCACGAGCGATGCCTGAACGTTCTAGACGTGTCAGACTAGCCGATACTCCACCTGTTCAGGACAGCTACGACACACCGTGCGAGCAGGATCCCTTCAGTGTATCTACTTCTGAAAAAGTTGATCTGGTTCAGTCCATAACTCGAGCTATGTCGGACGCAAGTAATAAAGTGGTGAAATCCGAAGCCAAACT
>CAZFLB010000102.1:0-2584 GCA_964518945.1 uncultured Acidobacteriota bacterium
CGCTCGGTGGACTCTCAAATTTGTACAAAGTCCCACTAGCCGACATCATGATTGCTAACGAACTGGACAACCCCAATGTACTTTCACCTGGACAAGAACTTGTCATCCCACTAGGAGGAATCGAAAATTTGACTCCGACACCAACCCCAACTATAGAGCTAGATATATCAGGCACTCCACAACCATAGTGAACAAAAACTATTCTGGTCTGATAATCAAAGCACAAAGTGGGTTTTTCACAGTACACTGTGAAGCCGGAAGATTTGAATGTCGGATACGTGGCCAATTGAACCATAAGAGACTTGACACTGACCTAGCCACTATTGGAGACAAAGTCATCATAGATGTACTTGAGGATGGAACTGGAATGATTAAAGAGGTGCGCGAGCGTGATAGCGTACTAGCACGTAGACTGCCCAGCAGTAGTTCTGAAAACAAACCTCGATACAAAGATCATGAAATCCAGCAAGTATTAATAGCGAATGTAGATCAAGCTATTTTCGTCTTCTCTTGCCAGGATCCTACTCCTAATTTCAGGATGTTGGACCGATTCCTTGTAATTGCTGCGGCCAATGACATACCTGCCATTATTTGTGCGAACAAGGTAGACCTTGTTGGAAATGAGAATGCTGTCTCAATCTTCAGCCTATATCATGACATCGGCTATCAGATTCTGTACACATCTACATTTAGTGAACAAGGTATGCAAGATTTAAAGAACTTATTGCCAGGTAAAGTATCGGTACTAGCAGGCCCATCAGGAGTAGGTAAATCCTCATTGCTAAACACTATTAATCCTAACTTAGGATTACCAGTCAATGCGATAAGCCAAAGCAATAGTAAAGGGCGACACACTACAGTCTACCCACAGTTAATACCCATAAATGATCAGGGATGGGTGGCAGACACACCAGGCTTACGTGCTCTAGATTTTTTTGATATTGAACCTGAAGAGTTAGATGCTTATTTTGTGGAGATAGCTCCACTAGTGGCTGAATGTACCTTTAGCAATTGCACACACACACACGAGCCCAATTGTGCTGTTGTGAGTGCGCTAATTAAAGGAGAAGTATCAAAAAGTCGATACAACAGTTTCTTGCAGATGCGAAAACAGAACGTACAGTACTAATATTACATACTCATTCTGATACAACTACTTCCTCTGCTTCATCATCCTCCCAACTAATAATCCAAACGCATAAACCTGCTACTGCGATAGTTGCCACAATCAATGCTGCCCATTGTCCCCACAGCAAACCTACGTCACGTGCCTCGTAACTTATTATGGCCACCATGCCAACTCCCAGGACCAACCATGCAGTAAGTCTGGGATATCTCTTAGCTAAATCAACTACATTGGACATTGCTATTTTACCTCCAATTATTTGGGCAAACCTATTTTACCCCATTCATACCAAATCTGCGAATATGTTGCTTCTAATGATCCATCATTTTCAATAATGACATCTGCTCGTTGAAGCTTCAGTGCCTGAGAACCCTGCATATCCAACCTGTTGCGTGCCTCTTCAACAGTTATATTATCACGCTTTGTAAGTCTTTCTAGTCTCTTTCTAGAAGATGCATTTACGACCCACACGCTATCACACTGATCTGAGAGACCAGTCTCTAACAACTTGATTGCTTCGATAACTATAACACCCTCATTATAGTGTAATATAGTCTCTTCTATCTTAGCCCTTATCGTTGGATGTAAAAGTGACTCTAACTTTTTTAGGGAAAATTTATCCGAAAATACTATCTTACCTAAAAGTTTCCGGTCTATTTCTCCATTATTGTTTAGTATTCTTACGCCAAACGCATCAACTATATCCTGAAATACTGTTGTACATGATTTCATCACATCATGTGCAACTATGTCCGCATCTACAATTTGGGCGCCAATATCTTCAAGTATTTGGCAGACCACACTCTTACCGACACATATGTTACCAGTGACACCAATAATATATTTACCAGGCCATCCACTCATATATGTTTATGGTCGTTTACCAACATATAAACTGTCTTTACTAGCAAAGAACAGATGTCTTCCAGGTCCTACAGCAAATCCAATTGCTTCTACTTCGCCGTTTGAATTTACTGCTCGGAATTCTCGTTGATAAGCTAATCTTAGACTAAATTGAAATACACCCGGAGATTTAGCGTCTGTCAAATAAAGCGACGAATATGGGGGAGGATACGCAGCCATTGACACAGGAAATGATACGTTTTCAAACTGTATATCATTAGCTCTACCTAACCTACTATCTATGTAAGTCATTTCAAGGTTACACTCTGGAGGCAAATCCTGTGACTTGCGTATACATTCGGTCATATGTCCATCTTCATGTAATATATATATCGAACCCTGAACTATTGAAATATCTATAGCATCACTGAGATCAATAGCTGATTCGCTAAAATAGCGTTCAGGAGCTTGTGCGAAAAATTTGTCATCTCGAGTGTACACCCACACTTCGTTTGCCTCTGGTTCCATCACATATATGCGCCCTTGAAAAGCCTCCAATGCGACTGGATTGTTCCATCCATCATAAGGTGGAGCAAGTAATGTCACTGCCATAGT
>CAZFLB010000103.1:0-10292 GCA_964518945.1 uncultured Acidobacteriota bacterium
GCCTACCGAAGAAAACTTGCGGTCGCTGGCAAACTGGGGAATCTTTACGCTGTTCGACTGCATCAGCTCAGAAACATTGCTGGACTACCATGGGAAAGTTCCTCACGACACTATCCACGTGCTCTGGATGATAGGAACAACGACGGAAATGTGCCAGAAGTTGTCATAGCTGTATGCAGACAGTAGCAGAAAGTACAGAGTAGATTTCACAAAGAACAAGGTTCGCAAATAATCAGTCGAGGATTTGCATACTCTCGATAACAACAGGCTCTAAAGGCACATCACGATATTCTCTAACGCTGGTGGTTTGAACCCCTTCGATAACATCAACAAGCTCAAGTCCTTCGGTTATCTTTCCAAACACAGCATACCCCCAACCGGATAACGAGCGATCGCGAAAATCGAGAGGTGGGTTATCTTTTGTGTTTATAAAGAACTGAGACGTTGCGCTATGCGGATCATTAGTGCGTGCCATACATATAGTTCCTCTTAAGTTCAGTAGTCCGTTACTCGCTTCATTTTCAATTGGTGCTCTGGTGTCTTTTTTCGTCATTGCTTTCGTAAAACCCCCACCCTGTATAACGAAATCAGGCACAACACGATGAAAGATCGTGCCATCATAAAAACCATTCCTAACGTACGTCAAGAAATTGTCAACTGTCTCTGGAGCTTTATCAGGGTACAGTTCTAGCTTCATCGCGCCAAGGTTAGTGTTTATTTGTACAACCGGGTAAATTGATTCAGTGTCAATATCAATGGCACTTTCTTCTACGGGAGACTCCTCTTCGACTTCCTTTGACGGTGAATCAGACTCGAGTTCAGACGCTGCTTCTCCTTCACTACTAGGTTCTTCCGAACCACCTCCACAACCAAGAGAAAGAGAAACAAGAAACATACCCGCACTGATCCAAACTACTTGTTTCGATAGCATTGAGTTTTCATCTCCTTTGCTGAGTTTAATCTCTATACTAAAACAACTGCATCTGAACTGCAGGTGTCGTTCGTAACGAGCCTTCAAGTGACAAAAGCTTTCGTTTGAGTGGCAGTCCGCCTTCGTATCCCGTCAATGAACCGTTTTTCCCTACTACTCGGTGACAAGGTATTACAATTGGGACCGGGTTCCGTTGATTCGCTAATCCTACAGCACGACTAGCCTTTGGATTTCCAATCATTTCCGCTACCTGTTGGTACGAAGCAGTTTGGCCGAACGGTATGGATGAAATCGCACCCCATACTTTTTTTTGAAAATCAGTACCACGTAGATCTACAGGAAACTCAAAGATACGACGACTCCCATTAAAATATTCTAAGAGCTGTGCCATATACAGATCGTGATCTACTTCGGCTTCGTATACAGAAACTCCATCAAAAAACTTTGAAAGCCAACGCTTCGTCTTAAATTTCGATCCTGTACTTAGGCTAACAGCAACAAGACCGAACTCAGACGAATAGAGATCTAGTGTTAAGTGATCCAACACCTGAGGGTTCAATCTAGAGTGCAGCAACATTCCTCACCAATAGCATGAAGATAATACGGAAGACAAATCAACTCAATTCGTCTACTATGTCGCCCTTGATAAAAGCAACCGGTGTGCTCTTCGATTGGGACGGTACGTTATTAAACTCGTTCCGGCTCAGCTACCATGCTTCCATAAAAGTTTTACAGCATTTCGGGATAAAAATTAATCAAAAACGATTCCTCGAAACTTACAGTCCCAACTGGTATGACTCTTACAAAAAACTCGGACTTTCTCCGGAGCAATTGGATAATGCAGACCGCATTTGGCGGAAAAACTATCTTAGTGGAACTGCTGAACTGTTCCCATTCACTCACTCCTTACTAACCAAACTCAAAAATGCCGATTTGAAAATTGGACTCGTCACCAGCGGTGACCGAGGCCGGGTCTCACAAGAAATTAAAGTTTTCGATCTGGAAAAATACTTTACTGTCATAGTTTGCTCTGAAGATACTCTTTTAAAAAAACCACATCCTGAACCTCTTTCTTACGCACTTCAAAAACTTTCTCTACACGCGAAGTCCACGGTTTATGTAGGAGACCGTCCAGAAGACATTGTCATGGGGAAAAGTGTTGGTAGCTACACAGTGGGAGTAGAGAGCGATTATGGGAGCAGAAGTCTTCTCGAGCAGGCCTGTCCGGATCTAATCTTGCCAGATGCAAGCCATCTAACAGAAGCACTCGAACTGAAGTCGTTATAGCTTGGTTTTTTTGCTAATTAACAGAATCAATGCTTCCAAGATTGGTCCACATGAACATCGACTTTCAGTGGCACATCCATAGGATAAACACCTTCCATAATTCCACATACAAGTTCGCTGACCTCTTCAATTTCACCTTTAGGCACTTCCAGTAATAACTCATCATGTACCTGCAATAAAAGTCGACTTGAAAATTTACGCTCTTGGAGTGTCCGGGCCAGATCTAACATTGCCTTTTTTATAAGATCCGCTGCAGTTCCTTGAATCGGCGTGTTCACGGCTACGCGCTCGGCGGCGGATCTGGTTTGACGGTTCTTTGAACCAATTTCCGGCACATAACGTACTCTACCGAAAAGAGTTCTAACCGCACCGGAAGATCTCGTATCACGAATAATTTGATCTAAAAACTCGCGAACCTTTGGGTAGCGATGGAAATATCTATCAATAAACTCTTGTGCTTCACGCGTTGGAATACCAAAATCCCTTCCAAGTGTGTAGGCAGTTTTCCCGTAAATGATACTGAAATTTATAATCTTCGCTCGCCGACGGCATTCGTCCTTATCAAGTGTAGTACTTTGTCCAAAAACCTCATGCGCAGTGCGACTGTGAATATCTGCGCCTTCACAAAACGCGCGGATGAGATTTTCGTCTTTACTTAAATGTGCAAGAACCCTTAGCTCAATTTGAGAATAATCAGCCGAGAGGAGAACGTTTTCATTCTGAGCTACAAATGCACCACGAATTCTCCGACCTAGCGCTGTACGGATTGGTATGTTTTGCAGGTTCGGATCACTACTGGAAAGACGCCCCGTTGCAGTGCCAGTCTGGTTCAATGTGGTATGGATACGACCCGTTTCAGGATTCACCATTCCTGGCAATGCATCTATATAAGTACCTTTGAGTTTAGTAAGACTTCGATAGTCGAGAACTTTGCGAGGCAAAGGAAAACTTACTGCAAGCTCTTCAAGAACCTGCACTCGAGTCGACGCTATTCTTTGCTTTTGCGTCTTCTTGAAAGACGGAAGATTCATTTTTTCGAAAAGAACTTCACCAAGCTGTTTTGGGGAATTAATGTTGAACTCGACACCAGCAATTTCGTAAATTTCTTTACTAAGTTTTTCGACCTCGCTAGCAATTTCGAAAGACATGGAGGCAAACGTGTCCAAGTCAATAGCAATACCAGCTAGTTCCATATCCGCAAGGACCTCGACAAGTGGCATTTCGATCTCGTGAAAAAGCTTGGAAAGATCTTCTCTGACAAGCTGAGAATCCATACGTTCAGCTAATCTCAGCATTCTTTCAGCTCTCTCTGCAGTTAGCCGAGCAATGGAATCTCGGTTTAATCTCTCCATGCCTTTGAGCACTTTTTGATCACCGACAAGATCTTCTGTCTTACTTAAAGGGAGTTGCAGAAATTGAACAACAATGTCAGATAGTTCTTGAGTTCGTCGAGACGGATTCAAAACATAAGCTGCAACACGTGTATCAAAACATCTGCCTTTCAGTTTCAGACCCCGGGTACTCAAAAACGAAACTGTTGTTTTACAATCGTGACCAACCTTCCTTACATTCTCATCACTCAAAACATCTGTAAGTGCCTCTAGAATATCTTCCTCGGCAAAATCAGCATATCCACCCTCCCCTTGTTCAATTGCTACTCCTACACCAAGCAGTCGCCTTGTCCATGGATTAGAGGTTGGCGTATCACTAAAATCAAACCATAGGGACAACGTATTTTTTTTTCTTGCACGTGCAACAAAGTTCTTTAGCTCTTCTTTCGTGTTTAAAAAACTAAACGATGTTGTCAATTCCTTTGATGTGCTAGAAGGAAAGTAATCCTTCAGGTGTGTTGGAAACTGCAATTCCTCGAATAAAGCAAACGCAGCGTCACGGTTAGCACCGCTGTATCTCAGTTCTTCGAAATCTGTATCTAAATCAAGACTGCACTGGATTGTTACAAGTGCCTTCGACAGAAGCGCAAGTTCACTATGTTCCGACAAACTTTCACGTTGCCTCTTGTTCTTGATCTCTTCAACATGGTCAAGGATCTCCTCTACAGTCCCCCATTCATTAATTAATTTCATAGCACCCTTGTCGCCTATTCCCGGAACTCCAGGGATGTTGTCAACCGAGTCACCTTTCAGTGCTAAAAAATCTACTATCTGGGAAGGGAGCACCCCCATTTTGCTTGACACGCCCGCAATGTCAATCCGAGCATACTTTACGGGATGAATAACGGTAATATTCTCGTTTACAAGCTGTAGAAGATCCTTATCCGCAGAGGCTATTAAAACCCTATGCCCTGCAGACACCCCACGCTGAGCTAGCGTGCCTATGATGTCGTCAGCCTCAACACCAACACGTTCAACTACAGCTAATCCCAAGACTTCACAGAGTTTTCTAGCATACGGCATTTGTTGCTTTAGGTCGGGTGGGCTAGGAGGTCGATTTGCTTTGTATGGTTTATATCGTTCGTGGCGAAACGTTTTTCCGCCGGCATCAAAAGTTACTGCAGCAAGTGCTGGCTTTTCATCAGACAGGAGTTTTTTGAGCGTGTTTGCAAAACCAAGAATGGCATTTGTCGGCAACCCTTTTTCATTTGTTAAAGGTGGAATTGCATAAAATGAACGATAAACAAGATTATTGCCATCAATAAGGATTAGTACCTCACGAGAATCGCTCAACGACAAATGGGACATTTCGCTTCCATTCTATCTCAGTGTATGTACAAGCTATAGAATCTGCTAAATGCGCCAACTTAAATTGATTGCTTGCAGCTATACACTTGCCTGTGTTTGTGCATGCACGACATATGAATACGAAGAGGAAACAATATTTAAAACAGATGGCTCAGGCACACTTAGAATTAGTGGTTCTCTAGATATTATTAAATCACTCTATGGCGTCGACAACCCATCATCTATCAGTGCTGTTTTCAACAATACGGACTTTTTGTTAGACACTGTGAAAAGAACCTCTCGAAAAGGACGGGATTTCGTTCACATACAAGGAAGTTTCACTGATTGGAATTCTTTTTGTAGCCATCCAAATTTTAAAAACAGACAGTGTTACCTAAACGACCAAACCAAAGAATGGGACCTACATCTTGCCACCAGTACGTCCCAGCATCCGCCACCAAAAAACTTACCTTCGGAGGCTATGATGGCTTTTCGTTTCCGCTTTCCGAGCAAAGTTGTATTTCACAATTCAGAATTCGGGATCGAGCGTGGCAACATTCTTCGATGGCAAAAACCTGCTCATCAATATTTTCAGGGTTCTAACTTCCTCGTAAAAGCAAAATTTAAAAAAAGATCGGTGCTTGTGACAACCGCTTTCATATTAGGCACAGCAATAACACTTACAATTTCTATCGCCATTATTACTCTCGGTTGGCTAACTCTTAAAGGAAAACGGCTGTTGTCCAAAGAGAGAAAGAGGAGACAACCATTTGCTTAGTTCCCTTTCTTGGTTGTTTATAAGATATTTGCAGCTTAAATTTGTTCGACGGTCTAATAGACACGTAAAAGAATCCGAACGAAACTCAGTCAAGATACCTGTTTTTTCTGCTCTATAGCCAAGTCATTACTAATGAGTGTCGGAGGTATTCATGCGAAGGTCCACAGTAGTATGGTTGCTATTCTACGGATCTGTCCTCATGGCAGAAACAATTGACGCAAAACCGAAGCTTTTAAACGACAAACACTTACAGCAAATGGTTCGAACCACATTAAACCAAAATGGTTTTCAAGCACTGAAGGTAAGATCTGAAGATGGACTGATTGTTCTGTCCGGACAAGTAGCAAGTACAAAAGAGAAATTGCTCGCTCTCGAGGCTGTCTTAGGAGTGTCCGGAATCGAGTCCATCGAAAGTGAGATCAGAGTTCGTCTTTTTTCGACACAAAATGTAGAAGAGGCAATATGGCTTAGGTTATTACGCGAAGAAATAGCTGATAGCGTAGACTCCCTTCTTGTCACCAATCGTGTTGCCAACGTGGTTGGACAAGCTCCCGATGAGCAAACAAGAGCGCGAATTATAGAAGCAATACAAGGAGTCAAGGGCGTCGACGAAATAACAAACAGCATTCAGATTGTCCAAACAAAAACACTAGCATCATCAACCGAAGCTGCAAAACCATTTAACCCCAAACTCCCACAAACTCCTGTAACAAAACCGGAAAATGAATCGAAGTCTTTGGTCAATAAAACTTCTCCAATTTCTGAAAACATAATGACTTTAATCACTCAAAAAATAATTTCCAGCCCTAACTACACGGTATTCGACCAAATCCAATTAACCAAAAATAACCGCATAATTACGTTGATCGGATCTGTCACTTCTGAAGAAAAGAAAACCAACATTAACGAAATGGTAATAACCATCTTGGAAGGGCAAGAGCTACACAACATGCTTCACGTTCTCCCTAATTCAGCATCAATAAAACGTTTGCGACAGAAGCTATTTAGTCGAATCTATGAAGACCCGACTTTCCACAAATATAAGGAGTTTGTAAACCTACCCATTCACATTCTTGTCAATTCAAAAGCAGTTACCCTAACCGGATTTGTCGAAACCGAAATCGAACGAATGGCAGTCGAGGCTATTGTGCGTACAACATTCGGAGTACGTTCTGTGACAAATCAGCTGAGGATCCGAAAGTAAAATGCTAAAAGTAATCTTCAAAACAAAGTTTGAAGGTTTTTCAGTGCGCCCCCTGTCTACGCGACAGCAATATCTAATTTCCGAATGAAAGTATTCGTATCTACTCGTGCTAGGATTCTTCAGTGCCACTCTTAAAGATCGGCGCGATCTTATTGTTACTCCTGTCACTTGGTTCGTGCACAGAGGTTAAAAGCAACAAACCGAAAGTGATAGTGCTCGGATTCGATGGCGCTGGCTGGGATACTATCGATCCCTTGATCGAAGCAGGGAAACTACCTCGGCTCGCTCTCATGAAGCAAACATTCGCATGGTCTCCCTTGCGCACGTTTAAACCAACGAAATCTCCCGTAATTTGGACTAGCGTTGCTACAGGCAAATCAATGGCTAAACACGGCGTTCTGGATTTCGTTTATCTGGAAAAAAACAACATTCAAGTTCCATATAGCAACTCCGAAAGGCGAGAGCCTTCGATTTGGCAAATTCTCGATCATTTCGGACAACGTTCTATAGTGATTAACTGGTTCGTAACTTATCCACCGGATGTTATCAACGGTATTATTGTATCCAATCGATTTAGAAAAACTTTACTTGTCTCTGACGAACGAAAATCACAAATGTCAAGTTCAGTCCACCCAACCCATTTGTTTGAAAACTTGCTGACATTCGCAAACATTAGCTACGAAGCAGCACGAGAGCAAAGCGCACTTCCGGACCTACCTGCGGATCACAAAACTTTAGGTGCTTCTACAAACAATACTGCAATCCCAGTACTCAGAGACTATCCAATTTACGTCATGCAAGAAGCAATGATTGAAAACACTTCCCAATATCTTTTCGAGACAGAAGACTTCGACCTTTTCGCCACATATTTTCGCCTACCCGATATCGTGCAACACATGGGCCTAGAACTCGCTGATCCAACGCTAGTAAAGACTACTCTCACAAGATTGAAAAGTGGTGAGCTCAAAGAGGACGAAGCTGTTGAATTACGTGAAGCTATTTCATCGATACTCGAACCCTTTTACCGTTACATGGAAAACATCATCAAACAGTACACAGCAGATGACAACACTTATGTCATTGTTTTATCTGATCATGGCTTTGCACTGCACGCAAGTGGATACGATCATTATCACATACCAGAAACCAGACAAGCTCCAGACGGAATTTTCATGATGAAAGGACCAGATGTGAAACCGGGACCTATATCCTCGGTAAGCGTTTATGATATTGCTCCAACAGTCCTTCATCTCCTCGGATTGCCACCGGGAGAGGATATGGAGGGCACCGCTCTCACTTCCATATTAACTACTGAAACAACTACAAAAAAACCCGTCAGATATACACGAGACTTAATGAAACAAACAAAACACGACCGTGATCCAGATATCGACAATAGAACCCTTGATGAACTACGTTCACTCGGCTATATCAAATAGTTACGATACATTCGATTCGTGAAGACAAAAAAGGTTATAGCTCATATTAAAAATTGGCTGAACAAATATGCCAACAACGCAGAAGCAGAAGGTTTCGTTGTTGGAGTGTCCGGAGGTATTGACTCAGCAGTTACATCGACACTCGCTGCACTTACCAACCGTCCTGTCCTTTGCATCAAAATGCCAATCCATCAGGCTCCTGACCAAACACGTAGGGGACAACTCCACATAAATTGGTTAATAGAAAGAAATGAAAATGTATCTTCAATCACTTTAGACCTGACCGAGGCCTTTGACAGTCTCATCAATAGCTTCCCAGCATCCGATGGTGGCATCGAGACACAAAAAGCCTTCGCGAACACTCGTGCTCGCTTACGCATGACAACATTGTATTATTTCGCCTCAACCCAAAATGTTCTTGTTGTCGGCACGGGAAACAAGGTAGAGGACTTTGGAGTAGGTTTTTATACGAAATACGGTGATGGTGGCGTCGACTTGAGTCCAATCGCAGACCTCACAAAAACAGAAGTCTACACTGTAGCATCAGAACTCGGTATCGTTAGTGAAATCCAAGATGCAGCTCCAACCGATGGGCTATGGAGTGACGGCAGAACCGATGAGGAACAGTTAGGTGCTACTTATTCAGAGTTAGAATGGGCGATGGCGTTTCGTGGTAATGAAGCAGAACTCAACAACGTCCAAAAAAATATATTACTCAAATATCGCACTCTCCATCAAGACAATCGACACAAAATGATTCAAA
This sequence comes from uncultured Acidobacteriota bacterium, assembly GCA_964518945.1. Classification (GTDB taxonomy): domain Bacteria; phylum Acidobacteriota; class Vicinamibacteria; order Marinacidobacterales; family SMYC01; genus CAZFLB01. Next base: position 9,081 of record CAZFLB010000103.1, read on the forward strand.
TCCCTGTGTGTAAGATTCCAAAAACATTGCGTTAAAAACCGCTTCGCATCGTCTACGGGAAAACTCTTTTCCTACAAACAGCCACTCAAAATGTTATCCATCCACCACAAATTCATTTCATGTCCTCTTTAAACACTCCGCTCAACACAATCTAGGAACGGATCAATTTACGAAAATTTTCTCCCTCTTGAACAAGAACAACATCGGCCATTCCTACGAAGAGTCCGTTGTCAACAACACCCGGAAGTCTACCAATCTGAAGAGCCAACTCACCCACGTCATCAATGGTTCCAAACCTAGCATCGAGTATTTGGTTGCCATTATCAGATTCAAACGGACTACCGTCTGTTATTCTTAACTCAACATCAGCACCGATCTCCCGTAACCGTTTAGCCACAACATCAACGGCAAACGGTACAACTTCGACTGGCACTGCCTTTTTTGCACCAAGAAAAGGCACCATCTTGTCTTCACCAATAAGTACAACGAAAAGCTTGGAAACAGACGCAACCACACGCTCTCGCAACAACGCACCACCATGCCCTTTAATAAGATTTAAATCGGGATCAACTTCATCAGCCCCATCCACATCTATATGAATTTGCAGGGTTTCTGAGAATGTTACTAGCCGTAAACCCAAGTCTTCTGCTAATTCCTCTGTCGCCATAGATGTGGGAATGGCTTTAATCGAAAGGCCTTTCTCCACTCTTCTCGCAAGGGCACGCACAAACATTGTAGCAGCGCGACCAGTACCAAGCCCCACAGTCATCCCAGACTCAACCATACCCGCTGCAGCTTCAGCGGATGGCCATATAGTCTTGTTCATCATGTGTTTAAGGAGCATAACAGATTACAATCGCTATATGAGGAAACCTTTTCTATTGCCTAGCCCTAAGAAAGTTCGTCTTGGAGCAAGCCGTTTTCAATTCCGTGCCAACACTCCCATCCTAATTCAACGAGCAAATGATGACGACTTCCGCGCAGCAAAAGTACTTCAACGGGGTCTAGAAGAGCGTACTGGATTTCAGCATCCAATAGAAAGCCATTCTCAAACTAAAGGTCTTAAATCTCGTATAGAACTATCTCGAGAGTCTTCCGAAGGACAAAGTTATCGTATGTTAGTAAAATACAATGCTTGAAAACTTGTTGGAAAAGCCTCCGCTGGACTACGTAATGCCATTGAAACGCTGCTGAAACTTCTAATGAAACAAC
>CAZFLB010000104.1:0-8229 GCA_964518945.1 uncultured Acidobacteriota bacterium
GATAAATTGAGAGTACCTTCTGACCGTATAATCACTGTTCGTGCCGGGGTCGATCAGGCATTTATTCAGCCGATAGAACCGAGAAGCAGTAGAACCCTAAACTACTTTTTAACTGTCGCAACCATTCAGCCCCGGAAAAACGTGGTTGTTCTACTAGAAGCTGTAGCAATTCTCAAAAACCGTGGTTGGAATGGGGTCCTAAAGATAGTCGGTGGCTCAGGGCTACATAGCCAGTTGGCAGACGAGACAATATCTAAGTTGAATTTGGGCTCAGTTGTAAGAATGCTAGGATATGTCGACTCCAACACGCTTCCGCAGTTGTATCAAAATGCGCGCGCCGTTGTATTGCCTTCTGTTTGGGAGGGCTTTGGGCTGCCATTACTTGAAGCCATGGCTTCAGAAACTCCGATTATCGCGTCGGACATTCGAGCGCACAAGGAAGTGGCGGGCGATGCTGCTCTTTATGTCCCGACCTCCGACCCCGAAGTTATGGCTAATGCGATGGAGAAATTATGGAACGATAATTCCCTAAGGGACTCCCTTGTTGCAAAGGGGAAAAATAGAGTCCCTATGTTTTCATGGGTTGACTCTGCGAAAAAAACGCTCGATTTGTATCAAGCATTGGGTGCATAAACCATGGACCTTTCCGTTGTTGTTGTAAATCATAATGCCAAAGAAGAGCTTGAGTTGTGTCTGAAGTCTTTGATGCTGCAAAGAAAGGATCTGTCCTTCGAGATTCTGGTGGCAGATAATAACTCTAGCGACGGGAGCCTCGGTATGCTGCAAACGGAATTTCCGATGGTCCATCTAACAGAACTTGATGCTAATGTCGGATTTTCGAAGGCAAACAATGCATGTTGGCGGCAGGCGCAGGGAGAGCTCGTGTTGTTTCTTAACAGTGACACAATGGTCCCCCCCAGCGGACTCAGGAAAATGACCGCTGTTATGAATGCTCGCTCTGAGGTAGGTGGACTCGGTCCGCTGTTGCGAAACACGAATGGGTCTATTCAACTGTCTTTTGGCAGTGCCCTGAGCATAACCTCTGAGCTAAAGCAAAAGATAATAGACAAGGGATATGGCAACGGACAAGGGCCACTAAAGAACTACGTGAACGGGCTGTATGCCATCGAGAGGAATGTTGATTGGGTGAGCGGCGCGTGTCTACTTGTTAGAAAGCATATATTGGAAAAAGTGGATGGCTTTGATGAACGCTTTTTTTTGTATTCAGAGGATGTCGATCTTTGCGGTCGAATCAGAGCCGAAGGATTTTCGATAATTTTTCATCCTGATGTAGAGGTTCTTCATCATCGAGGTCGGTCTGTTGTAAAAATGAAAGAAAAAGCTTTTTTTGAATCGCAACGGAGCCGACTATGCTATTACAAAAAACACTACGGCCACCCGAGATTATCCGCTTTAGTACTCTACATGTTATTCCGGAGCTCCATCTCTTGTTTATTTAATAGTGACCTTAGCTCGGCACATAGGCAGCTCCTCAGATTATTAATCCACAAGGCGCAAGGCAAAAGCTAGCGGCAAGCATTGCACAAATGACGAATGTAGCTAATGTATTTGTACCTATTCAACGGGTGTCCTCACCGTAATTTCTTTGATGAAGATTTCCATCGTTACCCCAAACGCCGGGCCCTCATTTCAGAGCTCGATAACCGGAAACGAGATAACTGCGGTACGTTGGAAAAAGATTTTCAAAAAACTGGGCCATGACGTCGTATTGCTTGGATCGTACAAGTATGAGCCGTCTGACATGCTCGTAGCACTTCACGCTCGAAAGTCTTCCGATTCGATTTTTCGTTTTGCACTGGCTTTTCCGAATAAACCAATTATTTTGGCATTGACTGGCACAGATATTTATGAAGATGGACCTTGCCATCCAGCGGTCGCCAGATCTATAAGTGTCGCAAAGTGTTTAGTCACCCTTCAACCTAATGCATTGAAACTTCTTGACAAAGATACCCAGAAAAAGACAACTACGATCTACCAGTCAGCGGAGAGAGCCGCGGGAACCACAGCAAGGTCGGCTGAATATTTTCAAGTGTGTTTGGTTGCGCATCTTCGCCCAGTAAAAGATCCATTGCGAGCTGCAGAGGCGTCAGAACTTTTACCTGTTAGTAGTAAAATCAAGATTCTACATGTTGGTGAGGCGAGGGATGTTGAGGCCCGAAAACAAGCGTCTTTGTATTCGAACAAAGAAGGCAGGTATCTTTGGCTAGGGCCATTATCCCATGGAGAAACGCGTTCATTGATAGCGAACAGTCACCTCTTGTTACTGACGTCTAGGTCGGAAGGCGGTGCGAATGTGCTATCAGAAGCACTTGCTCTGCACACGCCAATAATCTCCACTCGAATAAATGGTGTAGAAGGCTTGCTTGGAGCTGAATACCCTGGCTACTTCCCCACAGGAGACACTAAGGCCTTGGCGGATTTGTTGGTTCATATTGAAAATGACACAAAATTCTATCGAAAGCTTCAAGGAGCATGTCGAAAGGAAGCGCCACTAGTTGAACCGGCCAGGGAGATACAAGCGTGGTCCGATCTGCTGAATTCCATAGCCTAGCTACTCAAAAGTCCGATTTGTGAAATCTTGGTCACTATAATTAGATAATCATGATATGTTTACTTAGTTTGCAGAATTGGTCGCCGAGGCGGCGAACAGGGAGTTAATGAGCACACAATGCGGATTGCTATCGACGTCCGCAAAATCAATGACTTTGGGATCGGCACATACCTTCGAAATATCCTAAGATACTTACCGACTACTAGGGACGGACACGAGTATCACCTAATTTGTCGAAACAAAGACGAGCAATTATTAGCGGGTTTTTCAGACAGATTTAATCTTAGTTTCGTTTCGGCTCCAAACTATTCTATCTCTGAGCATGTTGCTATTCCTGCTCGCTTGAAACGAATCGGAGCGGATCTCTACCATGCTCCTCACTACGTTATCCCATATTTATTACCTTGCCGGTCTGTCGTAACAGTTCACGATGTGATCCAGCTACTTTTCCCCCAGTACCTTCCATCAAAGCTCGCGCAGCATTATGCGGCGCATATGATTAGGAGGGCAACAGCTGTTTCTAAAATATTAATGACTGTTTCCGAAGCTTCAAAAAACGATTTACTTCGAATGTTTCCGGTCGAGGCTTCGAAAATCCGTGTCATTCCGAACGGAATTGACACATCCATTAAGATTGAACTCTCCGATGTTGACTTGGAGTCAGTCAGACATAGATTCCAGATAGAAGGAAGGAATGTTCTCTTTGTTGGAAATATTAAGCCCCATAAGAATATAGAGCGTCTCATTGCTGCTTTCAGTCAGCTTCGTCGTAAGCCTTCTTGCACGGACCTGACACTAATTGTTGTTGGTGACGATATCACTAAATACCCATCACTTCGTCGCGCAGTCGAACATCACCAAGTACGCCCTTTTGTTCGATTTTTCGGGTTTGTTCCAGAAAAAACGCTCGTTGCTTTGTACCAGATCGCAAATCTATTCGTCTTTCCTTCTTTGTATGAGGGCTTCGGGCTCCCTCCTCTAGAGGCGATGGCAAATGGAACTCCTGTGGTGACATCCAAAATTTCTTCTCTGCCGGAGGTCGTTGGCGATGCAGCAGTGATGGGCAACCCTTACAGTGTCGACGAAATTGCATCTGGTATTTTTAGAGTGTTGAGTGACCATGAGTTTCAAGAAAAACTAAAGATAGCCGGTTACCAGCAAGCAGAGAAGTTTAATTGGGAAAATGCTGCGCGTCAGATTCAGGAAGTGTATTCTGAGGCTTTAGTTTGAAAATGCGAGTCGCTCTGGTTCATGACTGGTTGACTGGATTTAGGGGCGGGGAAAAGGTCCTAGAAGTTTTATGCGAGCTGTTTCCGGAGGCGACTCTTTATACCCTGGTCTACGTTAAAGGCACGGTTAATGACAAAATTGAGGCGATGCCTATTCGAACAGCGTTTACGCAAAAATTACCGGCCGTAAGTCGCATCTATAGATGGTATCTCCCTCTTTACCCATTGGCTATTGAGTCGCTCAGCTTGGATGGTTTCGACCTGGTTATATCGAGTTCCCATTGTGTAGCCAAAGGTGTCATTCCGCCTAAGGGAGCTGTCCACATTTGTTATTGTCATACACCAATGCGATATGTGTGGGATCGATTTGAAGATTACTTCGGAAATGGCCTGGCGGCAAAACTGTTCTACGGACCGATCGCATCAAGGCTTCGACAGTGGGATGCTTCGACGGTGGACAGAGTAGACTATTTTGTAGCGAACTCTAAGTATGTGGAGATGCGGATAAATAACTATTACGAACGTGACGTAAGCTCTGTGATCCCACCTCCAGTAGACACTGATTTCTTTGTGCCCGGGGAGCGTTCCACAGAGCCGTACTACCTGATCGTTTCTGCTCTTGTTCCTTATAAGAAGATAGAGCTCGCTGTCGAAGCTTTTCGAACTCGAAGCGACTCACTTTGGATAGTTGGGACAGGCCCGTTAGCAGAACAATTGAAACGTAATGCCCCAGGCAACGTCCGCTTCCTGGGCTGGGTTAGCCCTGGGGAACTCTTGGCGCTATATCAAGGCGCCCTAGCCTGTATCTTGCCCGGAGTAGAGGATTTCGGTATTGTCCCTTTAGAAGCGCAAGCATGCGGTGTGCCTGTCTTAGCTTTGCGCGAGGGAGGCGCTCTAGACACAGTAAATGAGGGGAAATCAGGCTTATTTTTCGATAAACCAACAGTGGCTTCTTTGAATCGCGGTATCGACAGAATTGCATCTATCCCATTCGACAAAGCGTTTCTAAGAGAGTGGTCGCTTCATTTTTCTCGTGAAGCGTTCCGCGATCGAATTAGAACCTTGATCGAAACATGCGCCGCTCAAAGAATAAGTTAGGGTCATGGTTAAGCAGCAAAATCGAATTTGGACCGCACTTTACATAGTCAGTGATCTAGCAACAACTGTTACTGCTTTTGGTCTCGCCTATTTTGTTCGCTTTAATACGAATGTTTTTACAGTGACCAAAGGAATTAATCCATTTACGCAATATCTTTTGCTCGTCCCACTAATAGTAATTCTATGGCCAACACTGTTCTACCTACACGGACTGTACAGTCTAAAAAGGATTCGTTCGCGAACGAACGAATTGGTATCGATTGTCTCTGCGGTTGCCATGGGAACAGCGGCCATGCTTTTCATCGCGCTTTACGCAAGGGTTTACTACCTTTATGGTCCGCCAGAAGAATCAGGCCGTTATGAATTTTCACAACTTGTACTTGGGATGTTTGTTGTAATTGATATCATCGCACTCTTATTGTCTCGGTCATTTGTGCGTCACCAAAGAGAAGCAAGGTGGCGGCGCGGATTAGGTCTTCGCAACATCCTCATCGCAGGTGCTGGTCAGCTCGGGCGAACAGTGGCCGATAGATTCATCGATCACCAAGAAATCGGATTTCGTGTAACAGGATTTCTTGACGATCGTCTCCGCGGAAAATTGGCTGGGCATCGCGGAATTCCGATCCTGGGCGAGATTGATGATTTCCATCATGTGATTACCTCTACAGAGGTAGACTCCTTATACATTGCCTTGCCGCTAGGCGCACACGATAAAATTAGAACTCTGGTCAGCTTAGCTAATGAGGAAGGCGTTGATGTCAAAGTCGCGTGGGACTATCTAACCGATGCGTCCATTCAAGCTGGTGTCGAAGATCTGGACGGGATGCCAATTATTAATTTATCTAAATCGCCTATTTATGGCTGGAATCGAGTATTCAAACGAGTAATGGACATACTCGTTTCAGCTGGTCTACTTATCTTGCTCGCCATCCCCTTTGTTGTCGTGGCGTTGCTTATCAAGCTCACCTCAAATGGGCGAGTATTTTATACACAAGAGCGTATGGGCCTAGACAATAAACCATTCACGATATATAAATTTCGTTCAATGGAGGAAAATGCTGAAAAGGAAACGGGCCCAGTCTGGGCAAGTTCTGATGACCCCCGTCGCACGGCTGTTGGGCGAGTGCTTCGGCGGTTCAGTGTTGACGAGCTTCCTCAATTATTTAATGTATTAAGAGGTGAGATGTCTCTGGTTGGACCACGCCCAGAGAGGCCTAGCTTTGTTGCTGAGTTTAAAACAAGAGTGCCTAAATATATGCTTCGACATAAAGTAAAGTCTGGAATGACTGGATGGGCGCAGGTAAATGGATGGAGAGGTAATACATCTATAGAGAAACGGGTGGAGCATGACCTGTACTACATACAGAATTGGTCGCTATCGCTTGATTTCTATATACTCTGGAGAACCTGGCCTGCCGTTCTAAGAAAGCACGCATCATGGCGAAACGAACACTAGTAACCGGAGCAGCAGGTTTTATCGGCTCTCATTTGGTCGACTATCTCCTGGCGAACGGCCATGAGGTTATCGGAATGGATAATTTCATTACAGGAGATAAACGGAACCTGGAGCATATTGACAGTCCCTTGTTTTCATTTATCGAGCATGATGTAACGAAGTACATTAGTATCGAGGGAGAGCTCGACAATATCCTTCATTTTGCAAGTCCAGCCAGTCCGATCGATTATCTTCAGCTGCCTATCCAAACACTGAAAGTTGGATCACTCGGAACACATAACACTCTTGGGCTCGCCAGGGCAAAAGACGCCCGCTACCTACTAGCTTCGACATCAGAGGTGTATGGGGATCCACTTGTCCATCCCCAGAACGAAGAATACTGGGGCAACGTTAATCCTGTTGGGCCGAGAGGGGTTTACGACGAATCGAAGCGATTCTCCGAAGCGATGAGCACAGCTTATCGGACTGTGCATAATATTGATGTCAAAATCGTAAGAATATTCAACACATATGGGCCGAGAATGCGCTTGCGAGACGGGCGAGCTATTCCAGCATTTATAAGTCAGTCGCTCCTAAACCGACCACTAACTATTTTTGGCGACGGGTCTCAAACTAGAAGTTTTTGCTACATCGACGACCTTGTCCAGGGCATTTGTGCGCTTCTATTCTCGAAGCACTCTGGACCGATCAACCTAGGAAACCCTACCGAAATGACCATTGCCCAACTTGCAACTAAGATCCAAGCCGTGGTGAAAAGTTCATCTTCCATTGAATTCTCTGCATTGCCAACCGACGACCCCAAAATCCGTCAACCTGATATCGGCCTGGCAAAAACGTTGCTATCTTGGAATCCAGAGGTAAGCCTTGAAGAGGGGCTACTTCGAACTATTGCGTACTTTCGCGAGGTTCTTTAATTGCAGGGGTGGAAACGCGTGATATTGAAGATTGATCTTGATTTTGGCTGGAGTCTTGGGTTCGGCAAGCGCCTATCTTCCTTAATAATATGTCTGTTGGCGCCCGTAACCCTGTTGCATACGTTGCTTGCGGCAACCGGAAGCCCTCAGACATTATCTATAGCTACCGGAAATCCCTCGGGAATCTATTACCCTCTTGGTGGTGGACTTGCATCAATCTGGTCTCGTAATTTAAACGGAGTCAACATTAAGGCGGAGGTGACGGCCGGATCCGTAACGAACCTAATTCAGGTCGCAAAACTAGAGAGCGAAGTCGGTCTGTCACAGAGCGATTCCGTTTTTGATGCCGTTGAAGGTAGAGGGAAATTCCCGAGGCCTCTCCCGTTAGCTGTTCTCGGAAAGTTGTACCCTAACGTTGTACATTTGGTCACTATCGCGGGGTCAGGGATTGAGACTGTCAGAGACTTAAGAGGGAGAAAAGTCTCGGTCGGCCCTCCTGGGTCAGGGAATGCGGTCACCTCATGGAATATTCTGCAAGCGCTAGGCATATTAGAGGACGATTTTGTGGTCCGGCAACTTAACTATACCGAGACATCGAATGGACTCAAAGACGGGACCATTGATGCGGGTTTCATTGCTGCTGGAGTTGGAGTAGCTGCCGTAAGGGAGCTCGCGATCGCACGTGATATTGAGTTGGTTTCCTTTTCTAACAGCGAAATCGATTCGATTAAAACCACTACCCCCGCGTATTCAGGCTTCTCGATTCCGGCCGGGATTTATAAAGGTGTTGACTCTCCTGTACAAACTCCAACGATGTGGAACCTTCTCGTCGTAAATCAAAATATGTCAACAGATTTAGCATACGACCTAATTAAAGCTGTCTTTGATTACCGAAAGCATCTTCTGAGCATCTCACAGGTCGTGAGCTTTATTACGCACGAAACAGCAATCGACGTAGGA
>CAZFLB010000105.1:0-3104 GCA_964518945.1 uncultured Acidobacteriota bacterium
CAAGTAAAATTGAATTGGTAGAACCTACTACTGAAGATAGTGGTATAGCTCGTTTTGTTCATAAGCAAGGACCATCAATGCATCATATTGCGTTAGAAGTGGAAGATTTATCTTCTATGATTATAGATCTCAAGTCCAAAGGACTTCATTTGCTGAATGATGTTCCCATAGATGCTGCTGCAGGTAAAAGAGCTATTTTCATACATCCAAGTAGTACCGGAGGAGTCTTGCTGGAACTATACGAATCAGTCCCCCGTTAATTCAGTTTTTCAGGTCAGTTGCTTACAATTAAGTGCTGTAGATTCAATATCCTCGTTTTATATTTACTTCGTTGAGTAATGGTTATCCAGACAAGTATCTATCTAAATTGTTTGCAAACAGTTCGACAGCGCGTTGATCGTAATTAGGGGTTAATCCTGAAACATGTGGACTTATAATTACATTTGGCAGTGTCCATAGGGGGCTTTTTACATCTAGTGGTTCTGTTTCAAATACATCTAGGATGGCACCTCTTAGATGGCCAGTCTGTAATGCGTTAATTAATGCTAATTCATCCACAACTTTTCCGCGTGATATATTGACCAATACAGTTCCTTTCTTCATTGCACTGAATTCGGATGAGCTTATCATGTTTTTGGTGTTTTCAGTCAATGGAACTGCTGCTACTACATAATCACAGTGTTTTAGCATTATATGTAGATGCTCAGGCAAGTATAGTTTTTCCACCAAGTCCTGCTGAATTTTTGAGGGATTGGGAAATTGCCAGCTGTTTATACTTGGTTCCGATATATCACGTTTGGTTACTAATATTTTCATGCCAAATGCACTAGCCAGGTGTGCAATTTCTTGCCCGATTCCTCCATATCCTATTATTCCCAATGTAGCATTGTGGAGCTCGCTAGGTACGAAAATCTGTAAGCGTTGCGAGGACCATATTTTTTTTGATTGGTGTTCAAGAAAACTAGGGATATGGTGATTGAGGGCTAGTAGTCCTCCTATGACATATTCTGCTATAGATTTTGCTCCGACTCCGCTTGCAGTTGTAAGGTGCACATGATCAACGATTGGATGTTGCAGTAGATGTTCAACTCCAGCGAAGTGAGCTTGTATCCACGACAAGCATGGTGCTTGTTCGGGTTTAGGAACTATTTTGGCAGTATAGAGCACATCCACGGTAGCCCAGTATTGTTCCAAATCAACTGAATGTTTTGTAGGAACATGTGTGATTTCCAACCGAGATGTTATTGATTGCAAGGTTTTTATCAATTCATATGAGAATGGCTGAGTGATGAGAACTTGGACAAGTGCATGATTTGGCATGAAATTTATCCTATCTGTTCTTGTCGCATTATAGATAAAAATTGCTCAAATAATCAAAATACATCAATTTCTCACTTAGTTTGTACAATCTTTACTAGTAATGGTTTGCAGCAGTTGATGGTCAATGCGAGTCTTGATAAGGCAAGCCTTTTCATTTTTTGCATGTTAGCATTATATACTACCGTGTTGTGGTATTTATATGGTATGGTATTATTAAGTTTGTTCGATAAATGGTCTGGTAAGAAAACAAGCAAGTAGCTTCTTAGGGGTAACTTCTTGATAAATCAACCACAACCAAGTCGTGATTATATAGGTTACGGCGCTCAACGACCAAATCCGCAGTGGCCTGGCAATGCGAATGTAGCCATCAATTTTGTCATAAACTATGAAGAGGGTGCTGAATATGGTCTGTTGGAAGGCGATGATCATTCTGAGGCACTACTATCTGATATTGCCGCAGCTCCCTATCGTCAAGCGGAACGCTTCCTTAACATAGAATCGCTTTATGAGTATGGTTCTAGGGTCGGGTTCTGGCGGACATTAAAGAAATTCAGCGAGCGCGAACTTCCTTTTACCGTTAATGCTGTTGGTCGTGCATTGGAGCTTAATCCGGAAGCAGCTCATAGAATTGGCATTGCTGTCAGTGCTGGCATAGCAGATGTACAAAGCCATGGATGGCGATGGATTGATTATGCAAAAATTCCGGAGTCTATAGAGCAAGAGCATATTTCACTCTGTGTTGATACAATCAATAGGATGACTGGGGCACGGCCCTTGGGATGGTACACGGGGGCACCTTCCATAAACACCCGACGTTTAGTTGTCGAAGAGGGTGGGTTTCTTTATGATAGTGATGCATACAACGATGATCTACCGTACTGGACAACGGATTTTGGGCGCCAGCATTTAATCATACCTTATGGACTGGATACTAATGACAGCCGGTGCGCACGAAATCAGGGCTTTGATCACACTGATGATTTTTTTGTCTATATGCGTGACTGCTTTGACACCTTGTATGAAGAAGGTGAGGAAGGACAACCCGGTATGATGAATGTTGGTCTTCATTGCCGAATGATTGGAAAACCAGGTCGGATTGCTGGTTTAACAAAGTTCCTCGATTATGTGATGGAGCGTGACAAAGTTTGGATTGCTAGACGTAATGAAATTGCTAAACACTGGATTAGTGTTCATCCTTTTAGAAACAGTTAGATTGAAAGACTATTATTGTTGGCGTAGTATCAGAGTTAGGTGTGTTGCCAGAGGTAAGATGCTCAAGGAGTGTATGGTGTTGGTTGACACACTCTAGAATTATGTAGAATGTGTTCCTCTTCAATATTCTCGTTTTATTCGATTCGTACTAATCCTGCATGATCCAGATACACTCCATCTATCTCTGGATGGTATGCATACAGTTTTTTGGGATGGTAGAGGTACAGCCAATGTGGATTGTCATGGAGCCACGCTAGGCAACGATTGTATGCTTTCGTCCTTTCTTTCACATCTAAAGTTTGATGAGCAGTCTTAATAAGCTGGTCTGCCATGTTATCCTTCACTCCTTGCCACCAGGTACCCTGCATCTGACCAGATATCTTTTCTTGCAGAACGCGATAGGTACTAAGCGGGCTTGAATCAAACATAGCCATATGGCCAATTTTATTGTTACTTACATCCCGTGCATATTTAGGTCGATCTTCTTCCACATCAACGATAATGTTTACCCCTATCCTCAATAGCTGCTGTTGGATAAGATTGCTTACTTGCTGAGCCCTTTCAGGAATGAC
>CAZFLB010000106.1:0-5881 GCA_964518945.1 uncultured Acidobacteriota bacterium
TGTCGAGTAATTTTCTTTTAATTACCTCAGAAGACAGTAGGCTGACTGAAGCTAATAGCGCTGCACTTGTGAGGAATAAGTCGATGGGAGTTTGTGCTAGCCCCCAAAAAAGTTGTGACGTGTAATGCTCTGTGCTGTCGAGGTTTAAATTCAGTCCGAGAGAAATATCCGCAAAGAACAGAACGAAACGAAGCGACCAGACTCCAAGAATCCAAAGAAACCAGTGGGACGGTTTGCCGAAGAGAAACAGCAGTGCCAATAGATTCGTGGCGAGGAGGGATAGTCCACCCCAAGATATGTAGGTGTTGTGAGCATTCAGTTTGGCTTTAGTGGTTGATGTTGCCTGTGTCGTTGCCGTTCCGAGGATGAAACTCGTATGGGAAAGCAGTGGAAAACTTAGTTCTCGAGTTCCCGTTGAAGGGACCCAGGTATGGTTATGATTCAAAACAGATTTTTGTGGGAGGTTACTGCCTATATGTGAAGAACGTAAAGGTTGTATCTCGACTGGTCGGGCTGCCCAAGTAGATAATGCGTTGAAACTTTCCAAGTAGCGATTTTCAAGGTGATATTCAGCAATTAGTGGGATTTCGATCGAGACGAATCCACGCTGGCTGACTAGCGGTTCTACTGCTACGAGATATGTATAGACTCCCTGCCTAATAATGAAAACCCCCGGGGGTGGAGTTCCAGTTATTGACTCCAGAATATCTTGTAGAGAAACGTTGTTGCCTGTCCACGCAAGAGGCCTTTGCCAAACATCGTATAGTGTGGCCCCGGAACGGGCTGTCAAATGTGCACTGGGGTAATCAAAGCGAGCGAGCGTCTGAAAAGTTTCAGTAAGAAAATCCTGAGCATCTGATCCTTCTGTCGCCATTGCGATGGGAGTTTCGCGAGCCAATGTTTTAGCTAAGCTTTGAGCGTCATTGCAGAGTTCAGAGAACGAATTTGCTGTATTGGTTGCTGCTGTTTCTGCCTCGCCTTGAACTCTGTTTTCCCAATAAACTTCAGAACGTTGTGTGACCATGATGTGGTTTGCTGAGCGTAATGCCCCGGCAGAGAGAGTTCCTAAAGCAAAGCACATGAAAAAACGGGCATATGGCAAAGAACGTTGGCGATACAAGAATGTCAAGCAGATACCGCAGATGGCACTGATAAATACAACCAAACCATTGTTAAGGAGTTGAAAGTCTAGATGTACATCTGCTGTCAACAACAAATACGAGCCGAAGCAAAGTGTGGAGACGCCGAAATAGATTGATTTGTTTTCGGTTTGTTTTTTCACGGCCAGTTACGACTGATAAATAATAAAAATATTTATTGATGCTTCAGCTTGGGACGCTTGGGAGCGAATTGCGATAGGAAATGAAGTGCTTGGCTGGTCTCGGTATAAATAGTCAGTAGTAGTGAATGTCATCTTGTAATGGTGTCAAAATTTACGTTTCCTGTACGTATTGGCTCGTGGTGCCCGCTGAATGCCGAGGGGTGTGGTCGTATCTTCCGGTGTCTCTAATATGTCGGATTCCGTATCGGAGTCAGTGATTTCATCCGAATTGATCGTTTGAGATGCGTAGCGTAATAGCATTACTTCACCGCTCCGTAGTCGTATTGCTATCCGTGATTGCTCGAACCAAGTGAGTACCCGTTGCTCTGAATGTGGACTGGAGTCACTTTCTGAAGAAGAAGTAATATTAGTACTTGTACTGTCTTGATCTGTTTCGAGAGTGAATGCTGTTGGAGGAAAGGGTTCTATCTCCTGTGTTGTGGAGGGTTCGGTAGGGTCTATCGTTTCGTCACGCTCGCTAGCTAGCGATGCAGCCTGTTCTTTCTCTTCTGGGCTCATTTCTTTGATAAAAAGCTGAGGGGCCTCTGAGATTTCCCCGGGAGCTACATATCGTTCGTTGAGTCGACCACGAATCGGGTCCACTTCAACGAGGATGCCGTCAAATGTTGCTATAAGTAGACGATTATTGATGCGTATTGGCGTGGTAATAGGCCGGCCAGGAAGGTTGGCTCGCCAGAGTTCGTGACCGTTCCCTCTGTTGAACGCAAATAATGAGTTTGCAAAACTAGCTAAGTAAACACGTTTTTCATCTACTAGAGCAGGACTTTTAATTGCAGCACCTGTTTCCCAATGAAACCTTGTTTTTCCAGTCTCAGCATCAAGGCTATAAAAATTCCCAACATCATCTCCGATATACAGTCTGGAAGCGTTTTCGTTGAATGTTGCAGCTGCATGAAAAGCGGACCGTCCAATGAAAGTCCATTCTATCAATCCCGTGACGGTGTTTATGGCAAAAACTCGGTAATGGGAACCTGAGACGACCAGTCGTGACGGTGCTATGGCGAGTGCATTAGGTCTCTCACTTGTTTCAGTTTGGAAGATGATAGTTTCTGTTGCGACATTATACGAAGTGATCTGTCCTTGGTAATTTGCTAAGTAAAGGATGCCCTCTGGGCCAAGTATTGGTGGAATAGCTAGTCGGAAAGGAAGCTGTAGCTCTCTTTGTATTTCTCCGGTCAAACCGTTTAGCAGGATTATGTGCCCGAATGAGTCTGACAGTAGTAATGAAAATGCTGTAGTTTCGGCACCGTTGGCTTTTTGTGGGGAATACACCAAAGGTTTGTGGAGGACTTTACCGGGAAGTCCCAGTTTCCAAATAGATTCCCCTGTTGAGGCATCGTGAGCCTCGACAAGCCCGGATCGGCTAGAGACAAATAATATAGTTTCATGCATTAGGAGTGCTGGATGGTCATTTGATGAATAGCTAACTGTTGTGAACTCCTGAATAGGTAGGATGCCTTCAGGTGGTTTTGGAAGCTTAGGTTCCGCCTCCTCCGGGATTTCTAGCTCTTGTGGTGCACCGTCTTCCGATTGTTCTTGTTTGGCTTCTATAACATTATAGGTATGAGTGGCTTCAGCGGGCCATGTCCACACAGTAGTTACAGAGAGGAACAAAACAACACAGCATCTCCACTTATTAATTTGGTAATAAGGCCTAGTCATTTTATGCTTGTGTAGTGATATTGATTTTGCTTGTTACTAAATTATGTCATTTTGTTGAGACGCTACCTATAATACGATTCCATCAAGAAAAAATCGATGCTCCATGACACTATCCTTATTCTAGACTTTGGCAGTCAGTACACACAGCTTATTGCACGACGTTTGCGAGAGTTGTCGGTTTACTGTGAAATAGTGCCTTACTCGGTACCGTTAGAAAGCTTGCGAGGAGAGCAAATTCGAGGTGTGATTCTTTCTGGTGGGCCGGAAAGTGTCTATGGAGAGGATGCCCCTCACTGCGACGATGAGCTTTTTGACCTCGAAATTCCGAAGCTAGGTGTTTGTTACGGAATGCAGCTGATGGCAAAACAGCTCGGTGGCGATGTCCGGCCTGCAGACCATCGGGAATACGGACATGCATCGGTTAGCTGCCTGGACAATAGTCTCTTGTTTGACGGCATAGACGGACAACTTCGGGTTTGGGCTTCACATGGCGATCGAATCGAGTCGCTTCCTGATGGTTTTCATTTGACCGCGAGCTCTGACGCAGCACCGGTGGCTGCATTTGAGAATAGCCGTTCCGCAAATTACGGCGTTCAGTTTCACCCAGAGGTCGTTCATACGGAGCACGGAAAAACTATTCTCAGTAACTTTGCCTATCAGATATGTGGAGTTCGTGGCGATTGGAGTATGCAGTCGTATGCGGAAAAGGCTGTTGCTCATATTAGGCAGACAGTAGGTGATGATAGAGTCGTTTGTGGAATCTCTGGGGGTGTGGATTCATCTGTTGCTGCAATGCTCGTCCATCGCGCGGTAGGTTCGCAGCTAACCTGTATTTTTGTTGACAATGGCCTTCTGCGTAAAAACGAAGCGGTTCATGTTATGGAGCGCTTTCGTGACAAATTAGCGATTAGGGTTGTTGCTGTAGATGCGTCAGAACGGTTTTTGAATAAACTGAAAAATGTTACTGACCCAGAGTTGAAAAGAAAGATTATCGGAGAAGAGTTCATTGAAGTGTTCAGTGAAGAGGCTGCAAAGATAGATGGTGCGCGCTTTCTAGCCCAAGGAACTCTCTATCCTGACGTGATAGAGAGTGTGTCTGTTAAGGGACCGTCACATGTTATTAAGCGCCATCACAACGTCGGAGGTCTTCCTGAGCATCTTCAATTCGAACTGATAGAGCCCCTCCGCGAGCTTTTTAAAGATGAGGTACGTGTCTTAGGGAAGGAACTTGGCCTTGATGATGTCCTCCTGAAGAGACAACCTTTCCCGGGACCTGGGCTCGCTATTCGAATTTTGGGTGAAATTAATTCGGATGGATTGGAATTGTTAAGAGAGGCTGACGATATTCTAGTTTCTGAAATTAAAACAGCTGGCTTGTACGATTCTGTTTGGCAGTCGTTCGTCGTCCTTTTGCCAATCCGTACTGTTGGAGTGATGGGTGATGCGAGAACCTACGAGAATGTAGTTGCTATACGGGCTGTAGAGAGTCTTGATGGTATGACAGCTGACTGGGCAAGGCTTCCAGCCGATTTTCTTGAAAAAGTATCGAATCGTATTATCGGGGAAGTTCGGGGTGTGAATCGCGTTGTCTATGACATCTCTTCGAAACCGCCATCAACTATTGAGTGGGAATGAAATAAGTAGCTTATATCAGTAGTTTATGTGTGTAACTCCTTGTTACTTCAATGCAAGAGAAATTGATTTATCACCAGGACAAATAGCTGTCCATTGATTGAGGATTTATTCTTGGCAAAGAGTCTCAAAACTTAGAATTCTTGTATTCTTTGATTGAGCCTAGGAAATCCTGTAACTCCTTTTCATTCTCACTTTCTACGAGTTCTTTAATTTCATCTAAACTATCTTTATAAGCGTCAATAGCTTTTAAGATACTTTCTTTATTGCTTAAAAATATATCAGTCCACATCTTAGGATCTGAGCCAGCAATTCGGACAAAATCCTTTAACCCGCCAGCAGAAAAAGTAGTTATATCTTTATTAGAATTCTTCATTATGCTGTTAAGGACTGCATAAGACATGACATGAGGCAGATGACTTGCATAAGACATGATCTCATCATGTCTAACAGGATCTATTTTAAAAACAACTGCTCCCAAGCCCTCCCAAAGATTTGTGACCAATTTCATACAGTGATCTTTTGGGTTAAATAATTCAGTTACAAGAACTTTTTTGTTACTAAACATTGCCTCATCTGCATAACCTACTCCAGTATTATGAGACCCTGCCATTGGGTGAGATAAGATTATATTTGTAGGTGAAGAATAGTGTTCTTCTAAGTGATTGCTAATTAATAATTTTGCACTTGCTGTATCTGTGATTGTTATTTCAGAGTTAAATAATCCATTAATAGCATCAAAAACCTTAAGACTCTCTATGACTGGAACTGCAATTATTATTATGTCGACATCATCTGATGTAAGTTGATTTATCTCCTCTAAGGTAGAAATCTTCTGATCAATTATTCCAATATCGACCGCTAAATCAAGCGCAGAATTATTATGATCAAAGGCACTAATAGATATACCAGGATTTTTATTTTTAAGCGCTTTTGCAACAGATCCACCCATTAAGCCAAGACCTATAATTACTATGGAATTCATATTAACTTTGAGAAATGATTAAGAAAATAATCATTCTCCTCCCAGGTTCCAATTGTGATACGTAAGTGCTCAGGCATATCATAAAGACTAACAGGTCTTACAATCACGCCTTTTTTCATTAAGGCCGTTTAATACGATTCATTTAAATTTAAGATAATTGAAAGGGAGAGAGTATGAACTTGTGTGTCGTATCCACTTTTGACTGTCCCGTTGAGGATTTCAGAACTATGGTCGAGGAGTTTGAGGAAGAAATGTCTAAG
>CAZFLB010000107.1:0-4905 GCA_964518945.1 uncultured Acidobacteriota bacterium
TCTGTGCAAGCCAGCTTCCAACATGTCCTGCTCCAGCAATAACAACCTTCTTTACGGGAGGAGTCTCTATTCCCAACGCTCGAACGAATTCACTTGCAGTCTCAGAATATCCAACAGCATAGACAACACTCCCGGGTTTAAGTTTTGTATCTCCACGTGGGATACTCAATTCTCCCCCTTGTTCTTCTCCAACTAGAACCCAACCTTCCGGCCCAGAAAGTTCACGCAGTGGCCTGACAAAAATATCCGAATTTGGAGAAGGTTTCAGCCGTAACAAAAGGAGTTTTCCATCTTCAAAAAAGTGGACTTTGCTCGCACCCGGAACGAGAGTCAACCCATAAATTTCCTCAGCAACCAAACGCTCTGGATGCAACGGAATGATATTGGGATCGGACTGCAAGAGTTCGTTATCACCATATTGCGGATTTCCAAGACGCGCAATACATTTTGAAGCACCTAAACTACGGGCTGTAAGCGCCGCAAGCAAATTAACGGCATCGCTATTTGAAACACTAAAAAACAAATCAGCAGCATCAACCCCGTATTCTTTAAGTAGTGCTGGGTCACAACCATCACCATGAATTCCCATAACATCAAGTTCCGTTTTGACCTTAAGTGCTCTTGCCGCGTCAGCATCAATAACTTCAAGATCATTCCCTTCACTCTCAAGTGCATTATCAATGTGAAATCCTACCTCACCAGCACCAAGTATAAAAATTCTCATCTGAGTGCGAATTTCTATACTAAACCACTGTAACTAAGCAAACATTTATTCGGACAAATTTCGTGTACCCCTATCGACTTTGTTACAATTCCTGCAATGTTTCTGTATTACCACTTGAAATATATAGAGTTACACCGTATCAACCAAAAAAAAGACGGCACGTTAGACTCATGACATTGCTACCCGACGGCAAACTTCCGACTCAGTTACTCCAAGAACTGCTTACAAAGCTTGCAATAGACGACGGCAAAGTCAAAGTTGGTCCATCACCCGGAGAAGACGCCGCAGCCATTGATCGTGGAGATCATTATCTACTGCTCGCAGCAGACCCTATTACTTTTCTCCCCAAGCGGATTGGATGGTACGCTGTTCAGGTCAATGCAAATGATATTGCTGCCATGGGTGGCACACCCCAATATTTTTTATCCACGATTCTACTTCCTTCAGGTCTTGCTACCGAACAAATGGTTCGGGACATACTGAACGACATATCTGTTGCATGCAGAGAGATCGGCTGCCTAGCAGTTGGCGGCCATACCGAAGTCACACAAGGAATTGATCGTCCCATCGTTGCTGGAGCTATGGTGGGCGAAGTCACAAAAGACCGTCTTGTGACATCATCAAATGCAAGAGTGGGAGACATGGTTCTACTCACAAAAGGGATCGCAATAGAAGCAACTGCAATTCTCGCTCAAGAGCGCCCTAAAGAAATCGAGAGCGAGTTCGGGAAAGAGTTCCTCGAGCGGACGTCTCGCTTTCTTGAAAACCCTGGCTTGTCCGTGGTTGAGGATGCCCGTGCGGCTTGTGACACAGGCCTGGTCAACTCAATGCACGACGTAACTGAAGGAGGCGTTGCCAATGCGCTTTGGGAAATAGCCGAGGCCTCAAAGGTCGGCTTAGTTGTCAGTGAATCCGAGATACCGAGGTTTTGGGAATCAACAAAACTCGCACAATGGTTGAGTCTGGACTTACTTGGTTCTATTGGTTCGGGAGCATTAATACTTACCGTAGCCGAATCTGAAGCAGAAAAAGTCATCAAAAGTCTTGCAGATAAAGGTGTCCCAGCCTATCTGATAGGACGCGTCGTCAAAAAACAACAGGGAGTCAAAATGCTTAGAGGTCAAGATTACTTGGCACTTCCCAAGTTCACTACCGATGAAATCTCACGGGCTCTGTCAACCTCAGAAACAAACGACACTTGAGACACATTCTGAGTACTCCGAAGCAAAATATTGGATATATTTGCCAGTCTGTTCATTCTTGTACGAAAAAGGCCTTATGTTTTTGTTAGCCTTGAGGTGATCTAGTTGACACGTTTCTCTCGCTTTGGGCCAGTTGTCATTATTTTGGTGCTTCCGTTTCTTTTTCACTGGAAACTCTTCTCTCCTAATCTATCGGAAAGGAAAATTTTCCGTGGCGATTTTCTCAACCAGCACTACGTATGGAAGAGCTATGTAATTTCCCGAGTGAAATCCGGAGAGTTGCCATTGTGGAATCCTCATGTGCTCGGAGGCGTACCCTTTCATGCCAACCCTCAGGCGGGGATCTTTTATCCCCCAACATATTTTCTTCTTCTGTTTGAAAATGAAGGTGTTGTTAATTACACCGCTCTCGAGGTGTACCAACTATTACACCAAATCTTCGGTGGACTTGGAATATGGCTATTGATGTCCTCATTGGGGGTTGGCAATTTGGGATCTTTATTGGCAAGTGTGATTTTCATGTTCACTGGATTCTTCACGACTCCTGGACATCACGCAATAATAGTCACCGCCAGTTGGATACCCTGGACGTTCTATGCAGTGAAATACAGTCAGCACACTAACGCAATAACTGCAATTTCAACAATTGCGTTAGCCCTTTCCGGCTTAGTTCTGGCCGGCCATCCTCAAATCACGTATTACGGGCTAATACTTGCTGGATTATGGACCGTTTATACTCTTGGAATATGGAATGGATTAAAAACATTTACAGTGGCAACAGCCTTATGCCTCCTTGTGAGTGCAGTACAGCTGCTACCAACCTATGAACTCGCAAAAGAATCGTCTCGAAGCGATTTAGGTTACGAATATTCAACTTCGTTTGGATTTTCGCCATATTTTCTTTCCGCTGCCTTTGTTCCACGCGGACAAGTCCGACTTCCAGGTCAAGAAGGAGCCGCTCCTTTTCACATTTACGTTGGCATCGGCACCCTTATGCTTGCTGCAATCGGCTTATTACTCGGAACAGACAAATGGCGACTCTTTTTTGCTATTGCAGCAACGCTGTCGCTTTTTCTTTCTTTCGGCAAAGATTCCCCTTTATTCGATTGGTTTTACGCTGCAGTTCCTGGTTTTGAGAGATTTCGCGTTCCCTATCGACTGCTTGGAATTTACACCTTCTCCATAGCGGTACTATCAGGGATAGGACTACAAGTTCTAACAGATGCCCAACAAACTACCAGAGTACGCCTTAAAGGCATTGCCAAAACAAGTTTCGTTGTCCTACTATTTCTTTCTGCGTGGGCAGCATACCTTCATACAAGCGTCACTGGCCCCTCTGCATTACCTCCGGAACAGATAGAAAGTGTTGTAGGGAACGCTTATTGGTCAATCCTCCTTGGTATCACAAACTTACTCCTACTCATGATAGTTCTGTGGCGACCTATAGAACGCTGGGCAATTGGAGGACTACTTCTCATTTGCATTATCGATATAGGTGCGTTTGTAAAAGATCGAGGCCAACATCCCTATAGTACTCTCGTAAGAAGTTCCGAACGATTTGCTCACTTGATTACACGAACTCAAAGCTATCTTAGCCGGCACGTGTCTGAATCCAACCTCGAAAATTACTCTATGATTCAAAATACTAACTCTATTGGTGGTCATACTCCACTCGTGGATTCTCACTACTCTGATCTATTAGGTCTTAGCAAAACAAGCGCCAATGTTTTATCTGTAATGAACGCAAAATTTATAGACAGCCGCAGTCCAACATCCAAATATCCTTGGTGCGGACCTCGCTTTGCATCTCCATTACCGATCCTTGATTTGCAGCAAGAACTGGCACCTGCTCATTTTGGTATTCAGCCTCCGATCGTAGCGACACATTTCCGACTCGAGTGGCAATCGCTAACAACTGCACCAAGCGGGACAATTGAGCTTCAAGGAAAGACACACATGATAGGAGACCAACCCTATCTAGAGATCGAATTCGACAAACCAGAAAAGATTGCTGCGTTCACTATAACTCTGGATAAAGGCAGTGATAATTTACGCCTTAACAAAATCGAGGTCGATCTCAACCCAATTGGACTGAAAGCAGACTTTCTAACGCTAAACAACCTTAAAATCAATCTACACACTCTCCCACGAGCCTATTTTGTCGTGCCATCACCAAATCTAGACAATGAAGGTGAGACTCAAAAACTCACGGACTTGAAGTGTTGGACTGTTCATCAGGGTGTGACAATACAAACTGATCTAAAAACCTCAAGCACTACAGGTTTTTTTCGAAACAATGCTGCGAAGATCACAACATACGAACCGGAAAGGGTTGTAATTACAACTAACTCACCTAGAGCGGGTTATTTAGTTCTTACAGACACTCTCCGGCCGGGTTGGATCGCGACTGTGGATAAAAAGGAGGTTCCAATTCTCCGAGCACAGTGGTTTGCACGCGCAGTATCTGTGCCACAAGGGGAGCACACGGTAGAATTTATTTACCGTCCTCGCTCATTATCACAAGGACTGAGTGTGACAATTTTGTCTGTTGTTATCCTCTCTTTCCTATTGTCCCTTCCTCACATCCGACAACCGAGCGATGCCAATCTTTCGTCCTAGAGCTTTAATAACTACAAGTTCAAATCAAATATCTTCGCACTCAAGTCTTAATTTAGTCTATTTTTTTTCTCGTACGGTCGGATAAGTCACGCCAAGCTGCTCTAGATAAGTGTCATAAGTTTTCTCATCATAATAAAACGGCTTCATTTGATTACGAAATGCATCCATACGTTCTTTGTTCAAGTAAATTGCTGGCGGATCTGCTTCCGAAATAAATGGCGTGTACTGATGGTCTTTGGTCTGTATGGTCTTGAAGTAATCCCATGCTTGTTCAACCAATTTGGGGTTCGTAAAAAGATCAAGCGCAGTCATCACCATAACTTTGGCGCCAGCTGTAGCACCCTTATGTGCAATTGGAGT
>CAZFLB010000108.1:0-7551 GCA_964518945.1 uncultured Acidobacteriota bacterium
AACAGGTGTTACTGCCATTTCGAATGCGTTGATGTATACGTTGTGGACAGGTTTTTCATCTTCACGTCGAGCAGATGAACCCATGAGAAAATCACCTTCAGGGATTATCATCCGGTCAAGCAATTTAACTCGCTCTATAAATTTTTGAATAAGTTGTGAAATTTACTGCGGGCGTCTTCTGTAGTATCAGCTCTACGTCCAGTTGCATCTAGTGATTGGACTGGTTTGAACACATTACAACCATTAGCTGACCATTTGTTTGGAATGCGTTCTTCGATTTTTTCCCGGCATTGAAATCTTTCGTCAGGGTCAAAATGCTTACAGTGTCTACATGAGTGAAGGAATGTCCCACACTTAATGCATTTAGTTGAATAAGAAATGACTACTTCTCTTGAAGGAATTTGGTTGCCGCATTTGCCGCAACGAGTGACGACTATGGTTTCTCGGTCTATTGCATGTCGAAGTGAGCGAGTTTGTTCTCGATTTCCAAGGTCCGGTGGTCGTTCAGTATGCTGATTTTGCTTCCGGTCATTGTGAGAAGTTCCTTCTCGGTAACCGCGTTGGCGATACTTCATTCAAACTTCCTTGTTAAACCTCTACGGGTCTTATGATGTTTATGAATGCAGACCTAGTATTCTTCTGGCTTAAGGAGAAAAGTCTAGTTTGCGACCCCAAGACTTTCTACATTCCCAGTAAAACCTAGTAGAGCTACTTCTGTCAAGAGAATTTTAGTCACTAAAGTTCATCAAGAGCATTCGAAATGTCCGTAATGATGTCCGTGATTTCTTCAGTTCCAATAGCAAGCCTTACAAGGCTGTCTTGAATATCAGCCTGTTCTCTTTCCTCTGGTGATAACATGGCATGTGAAGTCAGACATGGTATTGATATAAGAGATTCAACTCCGCCGAGACTCGGAGCAACTCGAATTAATTGGAGCGCGTTTGCAAATCGTTTCGCTTCATCTAGGCCCCCCTTTATTTCGAAGCTGACAACTCCACCACCACCCTGCATTTGTTTAACTGCGAGTTCATGCTGAGGATGAGAGTCAAGCATCGGATAGTAAGTACGGTGTACTGCCTTGTGGTCTTCGAGAAAACGTGCGACCGCTAATCCATTTTCATTATGTCGTTGCACTCTTAATCCAAGTGATTTCATCCCTCGGATGAGTAGGTAGGCAGCGTTAGGGTCAAGGATACCACCTATAACACGTGAGAAAGACTTAACTCGTTCGATTAATTCATTTGAGCCAGAAACTGAACCAGCAAGAAGATCGGAGTGGCCTCCTAAATATTTAGTGGCTGAGTGAATCACACCATCGATGCCAAGATCATGAGGTTTTGTGTTCAGGGGTGTTGCAAAAGTCGAATCAATAAGAGTAGTGATATTGTGTTGTTTCGCATGAGAAACGATTTGGGGTATATCTACCAGTTTCATAGTTGGATTGGTCGGGGACTCTATGTAAATGACTCGAGTGTTGTTTCTCATAGCTTGTGGGAGACCGGAAGGATCCGTTGCCTCGAACCAGCTAACTTCTATTCCGTAACGAGGTAGAAATTCATAAGCAAACCGGTGAGCGCCACCGTATATTTCTCTTTGAAAGATTGCGTGATCTCCTTTTCTCAAATATGAAAGAAGTGTTGTTGTGATCGCTGCCATGCCAGAGCCAAAGACTGCGGCAGACTCTGCTCCTTCAAGTTCTGCAACAACACTTTCCGCAAGGCTTAACGTTGGATTACCGTATCGCGTGTAAAACATGTCACCTTTTTTGTGTTCGATTTCAACTTGCTCATCTACATCTTTAGATTCAAATGTGGCAGACAAATAAATTGGCGGTGTTACGGGTCTGTTTTTTCGAGGACCATCTGGACGACCATGTATTGCACGCGTGGCTGATGATAAATTATCTCTTTTCATATCACTCCTCAGGTTGGCAGGACGGACAATAGTAACTGGAACGGCTGTTTTGTACGAATCTTGTAATTTTTTCTCCGCAGTCCGCACAAGGTTGGTTGGGACGACCGTAAATAAGAAAATGGTTGATTCGAGTTTGTTGTACATAGAGCAGATTTTCCGAGCGAGATCTATTTATCTCCTGTCTTAGTTGTTTTCGAATTGCGCGTAATAGTTTCTGTATCTCAGTTCTGTTCAGCGACGAAGAACGGCGGCCAGGATGGACCTTGGCTAGAAACAAGGCTTCGGTGGCGTGGATATTTCCAATGCCGGCAATTTGTGTTTGATCCATTAGTAGGGTCTTTATTGGACGGCGAGACCTTCTAGAAAGCTTTTCCAAATGCGACGAAGTGAATTTTTGGCTAAGAGGTTCTACACCTAAGGCATTAAGTCGGCTTTTTTCTCTCTCATCCAGCAGCCTAAATGCACCAAGCCTCCTTGGATCAGAAAAAATGATACGGGTACCACAGGATAGTTCTAGCGCTACACGGGTATACTTTGGGGTTTCTTGGTTGGTACTAACGCGAGTAAACCGGCCAGTCATGCCTAGATGAGCTACTACACGTGGTCGATTTGGGATGAGTTCGAAGAGCAAGAACTTACCTCGCCTTGTGACGCATTTAACTGTTGCGCCTACGAGAGCGGCTCGGATACATTCTTCACTTTGTTTTCCACTTGCTCGTTTATCGAAAACACTTGCATCCTTAAGTTTGCGTCCAGCTAGCCAGCGCTCCAAGTTTGCTCTTGAGATTTCAACTTCTGGAAGTTCGGGCAATTGGTAATTTTAGCCTTTAGTCGTTAATTGTCGATATATTTGCATATGATTTCTAGATTCTATTAGTTGAAAGTTGAAAACAGCTGATGCATTTGGCATAAAATCTTAGTTGAGAACGAGAGCTTATTGCGACAAATCTATCCTTGTGTCACTGTGTCACTAATATAGTGGTGCTTACTGGGCTTTGTGATTAATCTATGGAGATGTTGATGCAGGTTATAAAGCGTTGCAGTATCGCTTTGTTTTCTTTTTCTGTTTTTGTGGTTGTAGTTGATGCAGAGAGCTTACCCCAACGTAATTATTATTTATATGTTTGTGCTGAATCCGATGATGTTGTTGAAAAAATTCGATTCGGACCAGCAGGGTTCGAGATTATCAAGTCAATTAGTGTAGGGGCATTTCCAGCAGAGACTGAAGGTCCACACGGCATAAGCATGTCTCCTGATGGAAGGCATTGGTTTTTGTCGATTGCGCACGGTATGCCATTTGGTTCTGTGCATAAGTTTGATACGGAAGAAGACCAATGGCTTGCCGACGTTACAGTAGGAATGTTTCCAGCTACTATGTCGATCTCTTCTGCCACAGGTCTTCTATACGTTGTCAATTTCAACTTGCATGGGGATGCTCTTCCATCGAGTATTTCTATTGTGGAAACCAGTACGATGATCGAAGTGGCACGAGTTGATGTTGGAATAATGCCTCATGGTGCCAGGATTAACGACAATGGCAAAAAACTGTATTCTGTCAATATGATGGGTGACAGTTTGGTAGAAGTAGACACATTTAAGTTCGAGGTAACTCGGACTCTGTCACTCCTCAAAGATGACAGTCCGGAAGGCTTGTTGGAGCGAATGTCGCATACAGTGAAGCCAACTTGGGCGACTGCCCCAACAGCAAAAGGAAAATTGTATGTTGCGGGAAATGGTGATCACAATATCTATGAGATTGATGTTAATTCATGGAAGGTAGTTAGGACGTTGGTCGTCGGTAGTAATATGGGACCCTACAATCTAGATGTTACCTCTGATGGGGCGATTCTAATTGCTACCTACAAGTCTGGGCAACACGTTGGCATTTGGGATCTTGAGAAAGCCAAAGAGCTGTCACGTATCAGAACTACTCGCCGAGTTCCTCATGGAGTTGTTGTGTCTGATGATGATAAGTACGCTTTTGTAACACTCGAAGGTGTTGGCGGAGAGCCAGGTACCGTCGAGGTTTATGACCTGGTTTTGCGTTCACGTGTCGCTGAGGTTGATGTGGGTAAACAGGCTGGCGGAATTGCTTTTTGGAAGGGGGAGCCATGAAATACTTTTTGTTTGCACTATTGCTTGTCGTTTCAAGAATTGGGTTAGCGCAAGACGAGGTGGTGGACGAGTCGACCGGACCACAGCCAGCTAACTTGATTGTCGAGCCTGCCAAACTAGTTCTAGAAGTTGGTAAAAAGGCAGTTCTCAAAGCAACTGTTACCGATGTCGAAGGAAAATCGGTAGATCGAACTGTAGTGTTTTATTCTCGAAAGCGCAGAAGTGTTGCAGTCAATCCAGCTGGTATTGTTGAGGCCTATCGTCCAGGAGATCATGTTTTAATTGCTATGGTTCCCAGAGACCCTGAAGATGTTGATCGTCGTGCTGATGCACTAATTACTGTTGAAATCCCGGTCTCGATTCCAAACCCTCCTGCTGCAGCGGTGAAGTTTTTTGGCATGCCGGAACACTTTTATGCTGAAAGTACCATCCCGATCCGAACTCAAGTCACAGATACTTCTGGAGCTGTACGTACAGATGTTTTGGTGACTTTTGAAACTAGTGATCCTAGGGTTGCGAGCCTCAGTGAAATTGGATCGATTTCTTTCGAGAAACCGGGCAATGTGCGCATTACTGCAAATGCAGAGTCAGTAAGTGAAACTTTTGACATTCACGTGTCTGTGAATCCGGTGGCAGCTTTTGAGATCCATCCCAGTCGTCAAGCTGTTCGAACAGGAGATGTCGTTTTTTTTCAACCGAAGGTGTTGGATGCGAACGGAAATTCTATCCCTGAGTTTCCTGTACGGTATGCAACTAGTGCTCGTCCTGCTGAGGGTATTGTGGCGGCTGGAGCTATTAGCCACATTGGAGAGGATGGTGCTTTCGTTGCCGAAAGACCGGGTCTTCATACGGTTGTCGCGATAGCTGGATCCTATACAGCTTCGTATACCTTAGATGTAAAAGAACGGGATGTACGCAAGGAGGTTCAGGTTGTTGGGCGAGGACCAGTGCGAGATCGTCATACTTCCGATCTATGGGTATGGGAAGCACCAAATGGGCGAGATTATGCTATCACTGGCACCTGGGGTGCAGATGGCCATGCTTATTTTTGGGATGTTACGGATCCTGCTACTATTCAGCTTGTTGATACAGTTCGTGTTGATGCTCGAACAGTCAATGATGTGAAAGTTTCTGAAGACGGTGCAACGGCAGTTATCAGCCGTGAAGGGGCCTCGAATCGAAAGAACGGTCTCGTGATCCTTGACGTTAGCAATCCTACAGATGGTGTTCGTGTTGTTGCACGATACGACGATCAGCTAAATGGCGGTGTGCACAATGTGTTTCTAGCGGAAAATCACATATATGCACTTTCGAACGGTCGCCGCTACGATATTATTAACATTGAAGATCCGACAAATCCTTATCGGATTGGTCGTTTCGAACTTGATACCCCAGGTCATGGCGTACATGATGTTTGGGTTGTTGATGGTATTGCTTATTCTTCGAACTGGAACGATGGAGTAGTAGCAGTGGATGTTGGAGGTGGGGGCCAAGGAGGATCTCCTAACAACCCGGTTATGCTAGGAAGTCAAACGCATCCCAGTGGTTGGAATCATGCTGCGTTCCCTTACCGGAGTAAATCAAATGGTAAGTTTTATATGTTTGCAGGCGATGAAGCTTTTCCATATCCCAGAGATGATCGACCGGGAGCCCCGAATACGCGAGCTGGGGGGTGGATCCACATTATTGAGTGGGATGTGTGGAATGATCCTAAGGAAGTTGCAAGGTATCAGGTTCCAGAAGCAGGTACACACAACCTTTGGATTGAAGATGACATTCTTTATGTTGCTTACTATAACGGTGGTTTGCGTATCGTAGATGTTTCGGGAGATTTGCGGGGTGATCTCTATCGTCAGGGTCGTGAGATTGCTTTTTGGCAGCCCACCGATCCAAAAAGTTTTATACCTAACACGGCGTTTGTCTGGGGTCCGCAGCCATACAAAGGGCATATATTTGTTGCAGATCACAACTCTGGTTTGTGGGCTGTTAAATTGATTGAACCAGAAAAAAGGTTTATGGGAGAACCTACAAATTAGGCAATTCTCTAGGCTGTATCTGTATGGTGCTTTCTAGGGCGAATCAACTGTTCGCTGCGGTTAAAAGAACAAACCCTTTTTGTCCACTTTTCTGGAGTTGTCGGTTCAATCGTTCTGCACTTGCCCGGTCGTGAAAGGATCCAACCAAAACACGGTAATATCTTTTGTTAGCCTGTTTCAATATTGAAATTGAGACAGGCTTAAATCCCTTAGATTCAATGATTGCGGCAAGTTTAATGGCCGAAGCTTGGTCAATGAAAGAACCTATTTGAATTCGCCATCGTCGGTTGGCAAGAGGGCCCTTACTGCCAATAACCTCTATGTAAACTTTGGTAATACCTCTGCCGACTAGTTTGATCCTCTGCGCTGCTGCATATGACAAGTCGATTATACGGTTTCGTACGAATGGCCCTCGATCGTTGATGATAACCTCGACACTGTTGCCCGTATCAATTTCTGTAACGCGGACAAGTGAGCCAAAGGGTAGAGTTTGGTGAGCCGCGGTTAGGAGTTTCGGATCCATGATTTCTCCACTAGCTGTTGCTCTACCTTCTTCTTCGATGCCGTACCAAGATGCGATTCCTGTTTCGTTATGTTCCAACTTTGCTAAACCAGAAGATACGGAAGTTCGTCGGGTAAAGCAGGAAGTTCCGACTAGCAGAGTTAGAAAAACTACAAGTGTTCTCTGGATCATGTTCTGACCATGGTTGAACGATCTCCTCGGGTTAGAACAGTTGCTTTACATTCCGCTATTGTGTTGGAGAGCCCGTTTTTAGTACTCGATATCTCTATTTGCTAAGGCAATGTTGGATTGTTCCATTTTTTTCGTTTCAGTAATTTTCCACTTCCAGCTTTGCCGATTATTTCTCCGTTTTCGTAAACTACTTCTCCCCGTCGTATGGTAACAATAGGCCATCCTGTTACCTCCCACCCAGCATAAACTGAAAAACCAGTTCCGGACAGCATGTCTTCATCCTTAATTGTACGAGTTTCTTTAGGGTCCCAGAGAGTTAGGTCGGCATCAGAGCCGACTGCTATCAAGCCTTTCTGTGGGTAAAGACCGAATAATTTTGCTGGATTCGATGCTGTGACCTGAACGAATCGCTCAACCGTGATACGTTCTTTTACAACTCCTTCTGAATAGAGCATCGGCATATATTCTTGTAGGTTTGGCATTCCTCCTAGAAAATTGCCTTGACCGACTTTTTGTGATGGATCGAGTTTGTGAGCTTTACTAAAAGGAACGTGATCGGTTCCGACAACGTGTACGGTTCCTTCTGCAATCCCTTTCCAAAGCGCATCTTGATCACGTTGTGGACGAATAGGAGGGACTCCTAAATAGAGTGCGGCATCTAGCTGATGATAAACATTCGCTGAGTAGAGAAGATACAAGGGGCGTGAATCTACAAAAATGGGAATGCCTATTTTGCGTGCTTGGGTGGAGACAAAGCGCGCGCTATGAGCAGCGAGATGTACTATGTAGACC
>CAZFLB010000109.1:0-7172 GCA_964518945.1 uncultured Acidobacteriota bacterium
AGCAAGTTGCTCAATTGGGTAACCCCGGTAACGCAAAATTCCTTTCTCACCATCGATATACGTAATATAGCTCTTACAATTGGCAGTGTTTTTAAATGCCGGGTCATAACTCTTTAAGCCGTAATCGTTTTCGTCCACCCGGATCTGCAAAAGGTCCATAGCTCGAATTGCGCCCTCCTCGATGGGAATCTCATACGTCTTGCCAGTACGGTTATCTTTGATGGTAAGTTGATCGCGACCCTTCAACACATCCCTCCTTAGCTACTGAGCGCGGCCTAAATGCAG
Organism: uncultured Acidobacteriota bacterium; assembly: GCA_964518945.1. Taxonomy (GTDB): domain Bacteria; phylum Acidobacteriota; class Vicinamibacteria; order Marinacidobacterales; family SMYC01; genus CAZFLB01. The sequence goes on from CAZFLB010000109.1 coordinate 286, forward strand.
CAGTATATTTTACATTCTCCATGCCCAACTATGATAGCAATTCTCAAGAAAAATCGACTTCCACTTTTATAGTAATGAACCTCTAGAAACGAGTATAGTAATTCCAACATGTCAAATCTGGACCTACACGGGAGAATAGCACTGGTAACTGGATCTACACGTGGTATCGGAAAAGTGGTTGCTGAAACCCTATCCAACCTGGGTGCCACCATTGTTATTTCAGGAAGACAGGAAAAAGATGTTCGAGCAGTAACTACAGTAATGAAACACGATAACCGAAATGTGTTCGGATTTGCTTGCGATGTCCGTCGATCCGAATCCGTATCCCAGCTTTTTGACTACCTCGAACAAAAAACATCAGGTCTCGATATTCTTATCAACAATGCCGGCGTAGGTATTTTCGGTCACATGTCAGAACTCACGCCTGAGCAATGGGACCAAGTCATTCAGACTAACCTAAACAGCGTATTCTATTGTTCTAGAGCTGCTATTCCTCTATTTCGTAATCGAGGCGGAGGTACCATAATCAATATCAGCAGTCTCGCTGGAAAAAATGCATTTAAAGGTGGTGCTGCCTACAACGCATCAAAGTTTGGGCTTGAAGGCTTGAGTGAAGCAATGATGTTAGATCTCCGTTACGAGAACATCAAAGTCGCTTATGTGATGCCTGGCAGCGTTAGCACAGAATTCGCTGGAAGACGTAAGGATGACGGAGATGAATGGAGACTCTCCAAACAAGATGTCGCCGATACAGTAATCGCAATTCTGGCTCAAAATCAAAGAGCTCTATCCAGCCGAGTAGAGCTGAGGCCGTTTCAGCCTCCTCAAAAACAATAGAATCCTACTCACTCCAACTCCGATAAGAATTACAAGAAACGGCTCTATTTCCCAACGCATGCGATCGTTTTCGCCAATCTCGATTAAGCTAGTAACCATCGTTACCCATAAAATAGTGACCAACATATACAAAAATAGCCCTCTAGGTTTCTCCCGAAGAGCTACCCACAGCACTAGTGGGAACAAAATCACCCAAAGATTCATCGGTGGTGCCAACATTTGGATAGGTCTTTCTACTTTGCCCCCGAAAAACAAATATTGTGTCCACAGGTCTCGGTATCTGTGAATACGGTCAAAATCATAATCGACAAGGAAATGCACAGAATTTGGCCCAGGCTGAAGAAATAAAATAAAAGACGTAACAATCCGACGAAAATAATGACCTGGAAAATTGTGAATAAGGTCTAAATCGGCATCAAACAGCGCATCTGAGATACTGACATAGTCACGGTGGTTAAAGTTGGGTTCTCCGTTTGATTTATAGTGTTTGCCAATCGCAGCATGGCCGTATTCACTTTCACCGAAAAATCCAAAGGGTACGTAATAGTTTGGCTCCTGAAAAGGTCGTCTACCCCAAAACTGCGGTAAAAGGTCATCTGACTTGAGTTTCGCCACTTGCTGTTGTGAGAGAGGCCATCTTTTTGTCAAACTCAGTCCGAGCCAAGTACTAGAGGAGTAGCTTCCGACTAAAACAGTGTTTTTGAGAAACCAAACATTCATGATTAGAAGTGGAACCAGACAAGCACCCGCAATTCTCTTGCGGTTTCGGACGAATGGTAGCAACGATACCAACACTACAATGAGCCATAAAGGGTGAAAAACTGAGCGCGTTAACATTACTGCTGTTACACATGAAAGGAACATAACAAGAGGCCAGCGACGTTCAGTCTCCAAAAATTTCAAGAGAGCTATGGCGGAACCAAGTAACAAAGCCGCTACAGGAAAAGTATAAAACAGCCAATGTCGATACACTGGAAATGCAGGAGACAATGCGAAAAAAAGACATAAAGCTACTGTTATTCCATCAGGAACTTCAAGTTTTCGCATCAGCCATGCCATTCCTATAAGAACACAAAGAGCGAGAAACCCATACAAAGCCCCAAAAACAGCGGCATAGGCCTGGGGAAATAATTTCAACACAAGCCCTAGGAAAAGATTAAACAAGGGTGGCTGTGCGTGTAAATACAACAGACTCTGCAATAGATCAGAGCGCAGCAGAACGGGATCGAGATATTGGTAAAGCGAATCAAGTGTTTGAACTGTGAAGCGAACACCAAGAAAATATGCTAATAGCTCACTCAAAACAAACGAAGCAGTCACACATATGTACAAACCTAACTGACGAAGCATAAAGCTTTTCAGAATAGCATCCTGCTCTTGGAATTGCGATAATCTTCACAATGTGAGCGTAAAACCCTCGGAAGACAAGCCATTTTGCAACCAAAGTTCTCTTACTGTCTCGGTGGACCGTGTTAGCCGGCAATCGCGTAGCACGCTTCCCGACAACATTGCTATAGAAGAGCCTCTCGAAATTCGCCTGGATGAACAAAGTGTAGCAGTAGTGATGCGAACACCCGGAAATGACAAAGAACTCGCTGCTGGCTTTCTCCGCACCGAAAGTATTGTCTCCTCCTACGACGAGATCGAGTCAATCGAGCATAAAGAAGATCCGGACAATCCAAACCTTGCGAACATCGTGAATATAGTAACTAAGACCAAAATAGATATTAAAAAACATGGTTGGCAACGCAATTTTGTATCAGCATCAAGTTGTGGACTTTGTGGCAAGCTAACGATTGAATCTGTCCGACTTGAGGTCCCTTCGGTACGAAACGACAAACTGCGTCTAACCCCTGCGGTTCTCCGGGAGCTGCCAAAAAAGATGCGTGCGGAACAAATTGGATTCGATCAAACTGGTGGCATTCACGCCGCTGGTCTCTTCGACGCTTCAGGAAATCTGTTAATCGTCAGAGAAGACATCGGTAGGCACAACGCGGTGGACAAAGTTGTTGGAGCCGCAATGCTATCCAACAAACTACCTCTCACCAACCATGTCCTTATGGTTAGTGGACGAGCAAGTTTCGAGATTGTACAAAAAGCACTTATGGTACGGATTCCGATAGTCGCTGCTGTCTCTGCCGCTTCCAGCCTCGCTGTCGAGCTTGCTGCTGCTTGCAACATGGGCCTTATCGGTTTTCTCCGCGATGACGCTCTCAATGTATACACTGGGTTAGATCGGGTTGCGGAAGACAAGAAGTCACTGTAATCAGTGACGATGAGCTATCAAAGACCACTATAATGACATTGGTTCCGCTTATTGAAATCAGCCCATAGGCTCTCGATTATGAATGAAACAAAACGTACCAATGAATATGCTGGGCGCGGGGACTATCATCGACATCTAGACCCACACTGGTCTTACGCACCGATCTACAGAAAGAAAGTTCGCTGGGTAGACGAAGTTTTAAAAAGCGTTCCAATTTCAGACCGCCTTATCGACGTTGGTTCAGGGGAAGGTGCACTCGTCGAACGCTATCGACAAACCGGCCGAAACATAATCGGAGTCGATACAGCCTATGAATCACCTCTTGTCCAAAGGGTTAATCTATTAACCCTGCCCTTTGACGATGATTCCTTCGATGTTGTACTTCTTCTTGATGTGCTCGAGCATCTGCAACTACTGGAACAATCAAAAGCACTCGTCGAAATGCGGAGAGTTCTCAAAAGAGGCGGGATACTGGTAATGACCGTTCCAAATCTTGCACATCTTCATAGCCGTATCAAATTCCTTTGCTCTGGAAAACTAACTCGAACCTCCGCGGTTGAACGTCACCCTGGAGATCGCCCCGTGAGTGAGTATATGGAACTATTGTCTACGGCTGGATTCACCATAGAACAGCGTGGAGGCATTTTTCCTACAGTACCAATAGCATTTAAAGCGGTAAATAGCTATCCGAAGCAAATGGGATGGCTGGTGGACTTGCTCGACACCTGTCTTCCTTTTCCAAGTCTTGCCTTTTTAAATACCATCCTTGCAAGAAGCTAAAGCTTTTTCTCAAACCATTATTGAAAAATAATCTTCCGTTGCCCAATATCAAAACCACATCGACTCTAATCACTGCTCTTATTTTACTTTCCCAACCGCTTCTGGCTGAAAAACCAATTCGTGTCTTCGCCGCAGCCAGCTTAACCGATGTGCTGAGCTCTGTCATCGACACCTTCGAAAAATCTAACCCGGGCACCCGAGTTGTGATTCAATTTAGCGGTTCCAACATTCTAGCTCGCCAAATTCTGTCCGGAGCATCTGCCGATTTATTTTTTTCAGCAGATCAACAACAGATGGATCGTGTTATTTCAAAAGGCTTTATTGACAACGATGACCATGTGAAGCTGCTTTCAAATGAACTCGTTATCGTAGGAAACCGAGAAAACCGAGACATGATCAACACCCTCTCAGACCTAACTGTACTCAATCGTATAGCAATCGCAGATCCGGAAATCGTACCTGCTGGTGTCTATGCAAGAATGTTTCTGGAAAGTAGAGAGATGTGGTCTGTTGTTCGGAACAAAGTAATCCCAACTCTCAATGTTCGTGCTGCATTGGCTGCGGTGGCCAACGGCAACGTCGATGCAGGTCTTGTCTATCGAACGGATGCTGTTATTGAGGACCGCGTTAAAGTCGTTTACGAAATTCCTTCTTCACAAGGGCCGCCAATTTCATATTTACTCGGCATCTTGAAAAATCGACATAGCGAAAAAACTCGTGCACTATATGATTATCTGAGATCCAAGGTGTCAGGAAACATCTTTACACGCTTTGGTTTTGTATACCTCGAAAATCAGCCATGACGATAAATCTCGTTTCTCTCGTCGTATTTACAATTGAAATGGCTTTCGCAGGAGTACTCCTTACGCTACCTTTCGGAATCCCACTCAGTTACTGGCTAGCCCGAACCAAATGCCGCGGGAAAAGTCTGATAGAAACCATAGCAACCGTTCCCCTGGTTCTACCGCCCACTGTAATTGGCCTTTTTCTGCTCGAGCTATTTAGCCTAAACAGATTACTCGGCCGTTTTCTTTTCGAAAACTTCGGACTCACTATTGTTTTCACCTGGCGCGCTGTCATCTTCACGGGCGCAGTTGTGTCTTTTCCTCTTCTGGTACGTACAGTTAGAACTTCCTTTGAGCAGATTGATCCTCGTCTTGAAGACATGGCCCGCACACTAGGAAAAACTCCGTTAAACGTATTTTTTACAGTAAGCATTCCACTAGCAATCCGAGGCATCGTGGCCGGATCCATTCTAGCCTTCGCACGTGCCCTAGGAGAATTCGGTGCTACAATTTTAGTAGCGGGAAACATCCCGGGTGAAACACAAACGCTTTCACTCGCTATCTTTCAGCTTGTACAACTAGGACGTGCCCCCGAAGCCTACCGTCTCGCTGCCGTGACCGTAGTTATAGCACTGTTGGCAATCGCAATCACAGACCGACTCTCTCGCCGACCTCCCTCTCACGAAAAGTTATTGTAATGATCCGCATCCATGCACGCCTGCCACTCAACGCATTCGACCTCAATGTTTCTATCGAGCTTAAAAAACCCGTAACCGCCCTCTGTGGCCCATCAGGTGGAGGAAAGACTTCTCTTCTTAAAGTCATTGCAGGTCTTCACCAGCCTATTGAAGGAGAAATCACGATTAACGGAAACGTACTGCTTTCATCCACGGAAAAAGTGTCTCTACCCCCTGAACAAAGGCGCGTTGGTTATGTTCCTCAAGAGTCATTACTTTTCCCTCACATGAGTGTCTACCGCAATCTATGTTACGGACTGAAAAAGCACGAAAAAGGAATCTCTATTGACTCCGTTGTCACAAAGCTGGAAATCAAACATTTACTCGACCGCAACCCTATCACCCTTTCGGGAGGGGAAAGCCAACGTGTCGCTCTTGGCAGAGCACTCGTGAGTCCTCCTCAATTACTTTTACTAGACGAACCACTTGGGGCTATTGATGCTGGACTAAAAGACCGCATTCTCCCGTATCTGCGTCGCATTCGAGAGCACTACGATATTCCTACTCTTATCGTAAGTCATGATTTTTTTGAGGTCATAAATCTCTGTGATGAAGTCGTTCTTCTTAAAAAGGGAGAGGTGGTAGGACAGGGTACACCACAAGAGGTCCTGGCTATTTCAGGGCCCGGAAAAGAGCTCCTTTCTGGTCACTTCGAAAATATAATTGACGTAAAAGTCACTGCTCAAGAGCCAAAAGAAGGGATCACCCACGCTGAAAGCACTCAAGGACTTACACTGGTAATACCACATCGTCCAGATGATATAGGTACACGATTGTTGGTTGGATTACATGGTGAAGATATTCTCTTATCGCGACAGCTCCCAGTCGGGCTCTCGGCGAGAAACGTCTTCTCTGGTAAGGTGGAAGCTATAACCGAAAGTGAAGGAATTGCGACGGTACGCGTAAGTACTCCTGAGCCTCTTCACGTGAAGCTCACTCGCAGTGCAGTCAGACAGCTGGAACTTAAAGCAGAAACCCCAGTACATCTGATCGTAAAAACACATTCCATCCAACACCTAACAGAACGCAACTAAAACCCAAAACAGCAATCTACGGGCTTGGGTTTGTCACCTGTATTACATTCGATATATCCCCAGTGTTAGAGGCCTCGTCAGCTGCTTTAATTGCAAAGTAAATATCAACACCTGTCTGAAGACCATCCAGAACAATGGTTTCCACCGTACCAGCAGTACTCGGTGCATCGGGCGCAAGAGGATTGGCTGAGTTGAAGTTTCCGGCATCTATCGGACTGAGTGACCAGCGGAGGTCATAACTCGATGCCATTCCGATACTGGCGTCATCCCCAGGAGCTGTCCAGTTCAGTGTGATAGAACCTGCTACAAAAGTAGCTTCGTACACTTCAATCTCTGCAACCTGTGCTCTGTATTTACCCCAATGCTGACGCATCTGTGTCATGTTGACACGTACATATCGTCCAGTCGCTGCTGTAAAATCGAACTCGTGCCAAAGTCCTGCCGTCAC
>CAZFLB010000110.1:0-3734 GCA_964518945.1 uncultured Acidobacteriota bacterium
ACAGCCAGCCCAGGAATTTGCCTTAATAACTGTTGGACATCTGTAGCACCGGAAAGTGTAATATCATTCTCTGTAATAATTGTTGCAGAGCCCCCATACTCGGAAAAGACAATGTCAGCTCTACTTATATTCGTTTTGTCTATTACCAGTTCGTCTGCCCCGACATCCCCCAGAACCAATAAAAGGAAGAAAGCACTTAGTAAAAGAGTTTTCACGCACAACGCCCCTTTTCTTCGACAGCTAACATCAGCAAAAATTAATTAAGATTGAATAAAGTGACCTAATAAAAAGCCCATCTTTCCTAACCTCGAAGAAAAATAAATTTTGTTTTATGGTAGGTCTTCTGACTTATAGCTCCTAAGTAGGCCTTCCCGGTTTCCCAGTGGCAAATCTACTAAGGGTCGCGCTAATCACAGCAGCGGGTCTGTGTTGGATTCTCACCAATCTTCCCTATTAAACTCTTACGAGTACCACTCGAGGGAGAATAAATGTAAACTTAAATAGTGTCAAGAAATAGTAAATTCGGAGTGATAAGATAGTGATTGTTACATTTGGTGGCGGAGTAGGTGCCGGTAAATTTCTTGAGGGATTGTATAAAGTAACCAAAAAAAAGGATAATTTACATATTGTTGTGAATACAGCTGACGATATAAATATTTATGGTGTACGTGTAAGTCCGGATATCGACTCCATCCTTTATTGGTTGTCAGGAAAAATTGACAAGAAAAAAGGATGGGGCATTAAGGACGATACTTTTAATCATATAAAGAAATTTGCCATAGAAGATTCTTGGTTTGGCTTAGGAGATAAGGACTTCAAAGAAAACAAGAAAAAATTTTCTATGATGAAGCGGGGGTTGGCTTTACAAAAAGTTGTCGATAATCAAAGAAAGAAGTTAAAAATCACAAAAGCACGAATTTTACCAATGACAAATGAAATTGTTGAGACTTACATTAAAACGAAAAATAAGGAAATGCATTTTCAAGAGTATCTAATAAAATTCAAGATGACACCAAAGGTGGAAAAAATTATTTTTAAGAATATAAGAAAAGCCAAGCCCTCAAATAATCTTATAAAATCTATATCAAAAGCGAGCTTGATAATTTTTTGCCCAAGCAATCCTATAATCAGCATAGACCCGATATTATCGGTGTCTGGCGTTAAGGAGGCTATAAAAAAATCTAGAGCGATTAAAGTTGCTATTAGTCCGATAGTAGATAGCAAAGCATTTCAAGGACCTGTCCTGAAAGTGATGAGAGCCAAGGGACTTAAGCCCAACGTTCTGGGGGTATCTAAATTTTATCAAGGAACAGTAGACTATATGATGATTGATGATCTAGACAAGAAATATGCCAAAAGAATTTTCTCAATGGGCATGACACCCCTGATAAGAAATATACGAATGACAGACTTAAAAATTTCTCAGTCAATGGCGGAATCGATTATTAATTTGGTTTAAAAATGAGAAAAATTGAACTGATAGCTGTTAAGAAAATGCCAAAAATCAATCCAGGCGACAACCTGTCTAGCAAAATTCTTTTAGCCTTGAATAGACAAAAAATAAAACTAAAAAAAACAGATATTCTAGTTATTGCCCATAAAATTGTTTCTATTGCAGAAAACAGATTTGTAAATCTTGATAATTATCGAACTACTGAAAAGGCGCGACGACTTAGTAAAAAAACCGGGAAAAGCGATAAGATTTGCCAACTTATACTAGATAATTCCACAGAGATTTTGAAGGTATCAAAAGGTTTCGTTATTTCACGGAATCCCTTAGGAATAGTAAGTGCAAACTCGGGAATTGACCAATCAAATATATATGGAAGAAACCTGGCTCTATTATTACCTAAAAACCCTAATAAATCGGCTAAAAATATCTCTTTGGAAATTGCAAAGAAAACTAGTGTAAATATTGCCATTGTAGTTTCTGATTCTATTGGTCGTCCATGGAGACAGGGTTTAACTCAGATTTCGATTGGAAGTTATGGCATCCTTCCAATAAAAAGATATAAAAAAGATATGTATGGTAAGGCCCTTAAAGATACGGTTATTCCAATCGTAGACGAATTAGCTTCTTCTGCTGGCTTGCTCATGGAAAAAGATTCTGGTATTCCCGTAGTTTTGATAAGGGGGTATAATTATACTTTGTCAAGATTAAATTCGGGGGCTCTTTTAAGAAGAGAAAGTGATGATGTATTTCGATGATGTATATGATAATTTTGTAGGTTCCAGCAAGGTAGAGGGACTATTAAGTGCCCACGGTATCCCTATAGGAGATTCTACATCTATAAAGAAACCCCTTAAAGACATTCTTGAAAAAGTCATTAACGAAGAAGCTCTTTTGAGGAGTGAGGCTTTATTACTAACAACAATCCTACCTTCCGAAGTCTCTTATTTAATGGCGGCCTCAAATTTTCTCAGAGAAAAATATAAAACGAATTTGATTAGTTTTTCAAAAAATATATTTATTCCACTAACCCAGCTGTGCAGAGATCAATGTTCGTACTGTACTTTTAAAATCGAACCGAACGAAGGAGACTTGCTAGTTGAACCAGAAGATGTTTTAGAGTCAGCAAGAAAAGCGGTTCAGCTAGGATGTACGGAATTATTATTTGTTTCTGGTGACAGACCAGAAATTATATATGATGTTTATCGAAAAAAACTTAATAGCATGGGTTACGAATCAACTGCTGACTATATGATAGCAATGAGCGAAACTTGCTTAGAAGAAGGAATTTTTCCTCATTCTAATCTTGGAATTGCCGATTTTGCCGAGCTAGAACGATTTAAAAATTCTAATCCAAGTATGGGATTGATGCTTGAGAATATCAGTGAAAGACTTATGAAGCCAGGAGAGGCGCATCACAAATGTCCGGACAAATATCCTAAAGCTAGAGTGCAAACAATTTCAGATGCTGGCGCACTCAACATTCCTTGGACTTCAGGAATTTTAATTGGAATAGGAGAAAATTGGGAAGAAAGAGTTGATTCAATTTATGAATTAAGACGAATTAATGATCAGTATGGGCATATACAAGAAATTATTATTCAAAATTTTAGTCCCAAGCCAGGAATACAGATGGAAGGACATCCGGTCCCAACCGATTTTGATATGATTAAAACCGTAGCCATATCGAAAATAATTATGGGACCACAAATGAATATCCAAGTACCACCGAACTTGAATTCAAAAACTTATATGCTTAATGTATTAGCCGGCGTTAACGATCTCGGGGGAGTTTCTCCCTTAACGATAGATTATGTCAATCCAGAAAGCCCCTGGCCACAAATTGATATGATGAAGAAAAATATTGTGGAATTTGGTTTTAATTTAAGAGAGAGGTTGCCAGTTTATCCGAATTTCTTAGACAGGAAGTTTCTTAATGATAACATTTACAATAAGGCTATTGGTTTTGTTGACGATACAGGATATATAGCCGAGAATTAGGTATAGGACTATGGAAGAAGATTTAAAAAGAATTTTAGACGAAATTGAAAATAATCGAGCAAAGGGACTAAGCTATGCTTTATCGAAGGCAAATGAGGATATAGTTAGTGTTATCAAAAAGCCCACAAAAGGCGAAGAGATTACCGAAAAAGAAGCGGAACAACTCTTTCTAATTGAGAATGACATGGATCTTTCCGCACTAGTGCTCATGGCGGACAAGATACGAAAAGACGATGTTGGTGACGATATAACATATGTGGTTAACAGAAATATTAATTTTACT
>CAZFLB010000111.1:0-2520 GCA_964518945.1 uncultured Acidobacteriota bacterium
CAAACGTTGCGATATCCTGGATTTGGGTCTCGTCGAACACGGCGACATCGGCGTAGAAGCCTTCTTTGATGAGGCCTCGCTTCGAGAAACCGTAGAAGTTTGCCGCCAAAGAGGTCATGCCGCGAACTGCGAATGGCAGACTGACGATTTTGCGGTTGTAGACGATATCGCGCAGCTTGCGGGTAAATGCGCCATAGGTACGAGGATGGACAATTCCTTCCCCGAATGTTGGCGTGCCGCCGTCGGTACAGGTCATCATCCACTCCTGCTGCGCTAGAAAGTCGGTGTTGTTGGAGTCGTAGAGATCGTGGTTGATAACACGGGCGTTTCCGGTAGCGAGGATCTTCATGACGGTCTCGGAAATGGACAACTGCCAGTCGCGCGAAACGTCACCGAGAGTGCGTCCGAGTAGTTCTTGGCGCGGATCCGTGAATAGGAGCTTGTCTGCTCCGCCGACGAGTTCGACCATTTCCGCGATCTCGATTTGGAGCTTCTCTCGAATTTCTGGATTCCGGAGCCGCGATTTCAATTTGTTTTCGCCACCCTCTGCTGCCCACCTCGGCAGCGCGCAGGCTACAAGGCTACAGGTAGAGGCTGTATAGACGTGCTGGCCTGCCATGACGTTCACTCCACGCGATCGAGCTTCCTCGATGAGCAATGCTCCCTCAGGTGCTCTTCCATAGTTTTTTGGACCTTGTGCGTTGAAATGGCTGAAAATCGCAGGAATCCCGGCAGTTTCGGCGATTTCGATAGTTTCTTGGATTGAGGCGAGATAGCCGATTCCCTTGTACGCTACTCCGAGATCACGGTCATGAGTGTCGTAGCTCCCGCCGTACTTGGCTGCGACTCGGGCAAGTGCGATCACCTCTTCGGTTGTCGCGAATGTACCCGGGGAATAGTAGAGCCCAGTGGATAGACCAACGGCTCCTTCTTCCATACCTCGGGTGATATAGTCTTTCATGCGCTCCATTTCCTCTGGAGTTGGAGCGCGATCGGCAAGACCCATTACCGCTCGTCGTGCGGCGGCGTGACCCACGTAACTAACGGCGTTCACGGCAATGCCGTTCGATTGGTAACCTTCTGCTATTGCGGCAATAGTATTGGGCCCTCCACCGTCCACGCCCATTACGAGCGTCGTGATGCCTTGATAGAGCTGGGGAACAGCGCTTTTTCCTCCAGGTGAGTCTAGGCGCGCATGACTGTGAACATCCCAGAAACCAGGTGTGAGGAGTAGCCCTTCGATGTCGAGCGTTTGATGTGCCGAGATACGTGCGATATCTGAATCGCCGACAAATGTGATCTTGTCTCCGGTGATGCCGACATCCTGATAGGACCACGGATTTCCAGCACCATCTAGGACTTTGCCGTTGATGAGCAGGAGATCAACACTAACGCCTGTCTGGCTGCAGCCGAGTGAAGTCAAAAAAAACAACGCGATGGCGAAAGACAGGTGATTCATCGAGAACCTCTTTCTTCTAGGACGGTCGTCGTTCCGCGGATAACTTTGTAAGTGCCCAAAGTCAGAACTGGAATGACGAAAAACAGAAGAAAGCCCCAGGCCACAGTTCCGTAGCCCCGGGCAATAAGATCCGTCAGACCGAACCGTGCCAGAAGCGTGCTCAAAAAGAGCAGGAGCACAGCTACGATGGGACGAGCGTAAGACGGCATTGTCTGTTTCCTTTCCTGAAGCACTCCGTCGATCCTCTCGTTTACCGCATGAATCATAGCTGCTCCAGTCTCGATGAGTGTGCCCAAGAGAACAATCTGAAAAACAATCTGAAATGTTCTCGAGCCGAGAAGATCTAAAAGGTAGTTGGAAGGGATAGTCTGACTAACAATGCTTGGGTATTGGCCGATCATCGCGAGGAAGAAGAGAAGGCCAGGAATGATGCCGAGCGGTCCAGCAAGGACTCCAGCGATGAGGGCCTCTTTTCGCGTTTCGATATGGCGGACACTGAATAAAACGGCGGGGACGACTCCGATATTATTAGCACCGTATTTGATCCCTCCGATGAGCCATCCGGAAAGAGCCTCTCCCGAAGAGAGGCTCGTCGTGATTTCTCCACCAAATCGGGAAAAGCACCACAGGAACAGCACGATGTAGTTAGCGTAGAGAACTAATGACCATAATGACAGAAACCTTTCGATGACTGACGTGCCCTTGAAAACGAAGAGCCCAACCAGAGCCATTACGCTGAGAACGCCGAGTTCGTAGGGAAGGGAAAAAATCTCCTCAAGGATGCTTCCCGAAGATGCCGCGATCACTGCAAGGATGAGGATCATCATAGTGAGATAACAGATTTCGTAAAGTCCCCAAGACCGTCCCAACAACTGCCGGCAAAACGAGCGGTAATCATAGGAACGCGTTTGGCGAGCAAGCTCGAATGTGATGGCACAGACGACACACCAAATGGATGTTGAGAGGATCATCGCTTGGATTCCCCCGAGAGGGCCGTAGCGGAGGAAAAACTCGACGAGTTCTCGCCCGGTGCCGTACCCACCGGCGATGGTGATCGATTG
>CAZFLB010000112.1:0-8255 GCA_964518945.1 uncultured Acidobacteriota bacterium
AGTTACAAAACCTTTTACTTTTGAGGGTCACCGTCGACAACTACAAGCAGAGGAAGGGACAAGAGAGCTTAGAGAACAAGTTGATACACTTATCTCAATACCCAATGATCGACTTTTGCAAATTGTCGAGAGAAAGACTTCGATGTCTGAAGCATTTAGTACTGCAGATGATGTCCTTCGCCAAGCAGTTCAAGGTATTTCAGACCTGATTACTGTGTCTGGTCTAATAAATCTTGATTTTGCTGATGTGCGAACCATAATGCGTGGTATGGGTGATGCGGTGATGGGTACAGGAATTGCTGAGGGTGATAGTCGAGCTGAAGATGCGGCCAAAATGGCGATTAGTAGCCCGTTACTAGAGGAAGCATCTGTTGAGGGTGCTAAGGGCGTTATCATTAATGTCACGGGTGGAGAAGATATGGGGTTGCTTGAGGTTAATGATGCCACTTCCATTATTCATGATGCAGCAGATGAGAATGCAAACATCATCTTTGGCGCAGTTGTTGATCCTCAGATGGAAAGCCGGATGAAAGTTACTGTTATTGCAACTGGTTTTGACCGTGCCGAAAATTCCAGTCGGCGTCAAACGGTTACACCTGTGGATATTGCAAACTATACCCAACCCCAAGAGATAGCAGTTGGTTCGGAAGAGTTTTACCGTACAGGTGATGAAAACGTGGCAGCAGATTTGGATTTTAGCAGCGCGGAAACTGAAGAAGGTGAAGATCTAGATGTGCCTGCCTACTTGAGGCGAGGTAAATCATAGAGAACAATTTGATTACGATTTTTAGAAAAAAGTAATCAGGTGCTCCGAAGCACTTTTTGTGCTCCTTTTTGAACCCAATTCTTTGTAACCATTTATAATGGTTAATTCCATGAGTCGATTTCTACGCGAACGGTTCCAGAAACGTTTATCTGCCGAGGTCGGTACTATAGTTAAGTCGCATGGTGGCATGCTTCGAATCGCTTTGGTGTACCCGAATCGATACCACGTTGGTATGTCAAACGTTGGTTTTCAAGCGGTCTACAAATTTTGGAATGAATTGCCCAATGTAGTATGCGAAAGAGTTTTCTTCCCAGATCCGGATGAATTAGAGGATTATGGTCGAACGGGCTTGCCACTGCTGTCACTCGAAACGCAAAAACCGATTCGAGACTTTGATGTAATTGCGTTCTCCATCACCTTCGAACCAGATGAACTTAATCTTGTTCGAATCTTAGATCTTGTGGGCATTGCTCCTTTAACAACGGAACGCCGTGACTCCGACTCTCTTGTTCTTGTTGGTGGACCGCTTACCTTTTTGAACCCAGAACCTATGGCGCCATTTGTTGATGTTGTAGCAATTGGGGAAGCAGAGGCGTTGTTGCCGACGCTTACGGATGCTCTTTTGTCTGCAGGCGGCAAACGAGAATTATTGACTAGACTGGAGACAGAAGAAGGATTTTACCTTCCGTCTAAGACTACTCCTGGAAAACAGGTGAGAGCTAAGATGGGGAAACAAACAAACTTTCTTCCACCAGCGACATATGTGCTAACACGAGAGACTGAGATGTCTAACAAATTTCTTGTAGAGGTTTCACGTGGTTGCCCAACCTTGTGTCGTTTTTGCTGGGCCGGATACAATTATCTTCCTAAAAGATCCTTTCAAATAGAGAAAATTCTAGAAGTAGCAAGTGTTGCGCGAAGATATACAAACCAAATAGGTCTTGTATCGACAGCAGTTGGCGCCCACAAGGAGATCGTCCCGCTCGTTCGTGAACTTAAAGAGAAGGGGTTTCGGGTAAGCGTTTCCTCATTGCGGTTTGAGGATTTGCGAGCAGAACTCCTCGAACCATTGTCAGATAGCGGAGAGAAAACGCTAGCTGTAGCACCAGAAGTGGGCACAGATCGTCTTCGCTTTGCCATCCATAAGAGAATTCCTAATGCTGAGATTTTGGAAAAAACGGAACTCATTTTTTCACGAGGAATCGAGAACTTGAAACTGTACTTTATGGTAGGACTTCCAACTGAGCGGGAGGAGGATGTAGAGGGTATTGTTGATCTTGTTTCTAAAATCAGACAACAACTAATTGAATACAGTCGGAGTCGTGGTCATTTGGGAAAGTTGGTCCCAAGTGTGAACCCTTTTATACCGAAGCCAGGAACACCATTTCAGTGGAATGCGATGGAAAGCACTAAGGTCTTAGCTCGGAAGATGCAATTTTTGAGAAGAGCTTTCGCTCGTATGCCTAATGTGGAAGCGCACTTTAAGTCACCGCGCCAAGAATTGTTACAGGCGCTGCTTTCTGTAGGTGATAGGCGCTTAGCACCCGTCTTGTTGCGTCTTGCGCGTGGTGAAATAAATCTTAGGAATGCGATGAACAAGGAGGGATTGGAACTAGATGATTATATTCACCTAGAACGTTCTTTGGACAAGCCTTTGCCTTGGGGGTATATAGACAATGGGATGAAACCTGCTCTTTTGGAGAAACAGTATAAGCAGGGTAATGAGGTCTCTGTTCTTGTTTGATTTTGATTCCAAAGGTTCAATTGAGCTTTTGGTAAGTTGCGCGTTTAGGGATCAAGGAATTTCTCATGGATTCACATCACGACAAAACAACTTTGGTGCAAGGAATAACGGACCTTCTGACAGACTGGCTTTGTTGCGTGAGCTTGGCATTGATGCTTGTGTAACGATGAGACAAGTACATGGGAGTTCTGTTGTAGCAGTTAAGCACACTCAATGGACACCGAAATGTGACGGAGTGATGACAGAACGTGCGGGGCTCGGTCTTGTCGTCAGTTCTGCTGACTGCGCACCTATTTTATTATGGGCATCTGATGTGAATGTGGTCGCTGCGGTACATGCTGGTTGGCGTGGCACATTAACAGGAGTGACGGCTAAAGCGATTCACGCGCTTGTGAGTAAAAAGTGTGCCTTACCATCTTCTATCCATGCTGTGATCGGTCCAGCGATACGTAGTTGTTGCTTCGAAGTTGGAGACGATGTTGTTGAGGCTTTTTCAAATGCAGGAAGAGAAGTGCAACGGATATCTTGCACAGGTCCTGAGGGGCGGAAACACTTGGATATTGTCGCGGAAAATCGTTACCAGTTAATTGAAAAAGGTGTGCCCAGTACTCAAATATATGACAGCGGATACTGCACTTATTGTGAGAATGGCCGGTTTTATTCTTACCGCCGGGAAGGGAAAGATGTCGGACGGATTATGGGAGTGATCGCAGTAAAGTAAAAGTTAGTTAGTTGCCGTTTCAGTCTCTTCTTTTATGTAGTAGAGCATTCGAGCACAACTTCGACAATGATGAATCGTCTGTCCAGACTTTACCTCTAAAAAAATTTGAGGTCTAATTCGAACCATACAAGCAAGGCAACGTTCTTTCACTGCCTTAGCCATGGCGATACCGCCACGGCCGTCTGCGATCTTATTGTATTCACTGAGTAGTTCTTCAGGTACAAAACCAAGAATACTGTCTCGTTCTTGTTGTTGAGATAGTAGCTCAGTTTCAAGAGTTGATTTCTCTTCATTTAGTTTTGCTGCCATTGTAGCGACTTTGGCTTGACCCTCGTTTAGTTCTTTCTGCCGATTCATTTTTTCCTGTGTAAAGTTTTCGAGAATGTCCAGACCTTGAAGGATTTCTGTTTCGACATCTGAAATTTGTTTTTTTGTAACTTCGATCTGCTTTTGCATTGCTTTATATTCGTCGTTTGACTTTACACTCATTAATTGTTCTTGATACTTGCTAAGCGCCTCTTCTGTTGACGACAATGTGCTTTCTGCTGTGCGTTGTTCTTGCGTGCCTTTTTTGAGAAGTCTTTCAGCATGGTTTAAGTTGTCTTTTTCGACGGCAATTTCTTTCTCAAGAGCATCAATCTCCTTCGGGATTTGTATTAGCTTGCTTTTAAGTGCACGAATCTCGTTATCTTTGTCTTGAAGTTTCACAAGGTTGTAGATACTTTCTTTCATTTAGTCCTCGATGATAGACCAAAAAAAAAGTGCCTCATTGGGCACCTCTGTCTGAGAAGAAACTTCTCATCGGCCTTTCTAGGGCCGAGGGCTTTTTGTCACACTTATGCTCCTCAAAACTGAAAAGCTTGGCCGATATGGTGGGCCCACTAGGACTTGAACCTAGGACCAACCGGTTATGAGCCGGTCGCTCTAACCTCTGAGCTATGGGCCCATATTTTTGAGATATACGAACCTCCATATTTATTATATGCGAGAGCCTTCGAGAAAGGCTTTTAATTTGCGGCTACGTGAAGGGTGGCGCAGTTTTCGTAGAGCTTTCGTTTCGATTTGTCGAATGCGTTCACGTGTTACCGCAAAATTTTGACCTACTTCCTCAAGGGTGTGTTCACTGCCATCTCCTACTCCAAAACGCATTTTTATCACCTTCTCTTCACGAGGTGTTAGAGTTTTCAAAACGGCTTCCGTCATTTCTTGTAAATTGGTGTTGATGACTTGCTCTGCAGGAGAAACGACACCTCGGTCTTCAATGAAATCACCCAAGTGGCTGTCTTCTTCTTCCCCTATAGGAGTTTCTAGTGAAATCGGTTCTTGAGCAATCTTTAGAACTTTGCGCACCTTTGCTGTTGGGATGTCCATCCGTTGAGCAATTTCTTCTGATGTTGGTTCACGTCCATATTCCTGAACGAGACTCCTAGAAGTGCGTATTAGTTTATTGATAGTCTCAATCATGTGTACCGGAATTCGGATAGTTCGAGCTTGGTCTGCAATAGCACGGGTAATAGCTTGGCGAATCCCCCATGTAGCATATCTGGAAAACTTATAACCGCGCCGGTACTCGAATTAATCTACTGCTTTCATTAATCCAATGTTGCCCTCTTGGATTAAGTCTAGAAACTGAAGGCCCCGGTTTGTGTATTTTTTTGCTATCGAGACTACAAGTCGTAGGTTTGCTTCCACAAGCTCTGTTTTAGCTTGTTGAGCCTGTGCTTCGCCTTCCCTTATGGTATAGAGAGTGTGTTTTAACTGATTTGAAACTGTTTCGAATTCAGCTTGGATTTCCCGATGTTGCCCGTGAATCTTTCGGATTTCACTTCTATATCTAGTTCGCTCTTCGTCTTTTACTTTGCTACGCCCTTTGACATTGCTTAATTTTGATTCGTAACGGGACAGGCTACGTTCTAATTGTTGGATTCTTGAAACAGCTGACTCAATTTTCTGACGTAGTTTTGTATAAAAGTTGTCAGTCAAGTCAACGGCCCGTATTGCTCTAGCTAGAGCAATATGGATTCGGCCTAACTTCCACTTTCCTTTTACGTAGCTTCGAGACCGTTTTTTTAATTTCAAGAAACGTTTCTCGTAAGTTATAAAGGTTTTGTACGCTTTGATGATATTATCAAGGCTAGTTAAGGTCTTTTTACGACGCCTTTCAACCTTAGCATCAGTGAGACCCTCATCATTTAGGGTAATAAGCTCACGCAAGTTAATCTCGCTATTTTTAAGTCCTTTATGAAGAGTCACTAGTGTTTTGGCGACTATCAATGTTCGCGTAATTGACCTGGTTGATAAATTTTTTCCTCTTTCAATTCGTTTGGCTATAACAACTTCCCCTTCACGGGTCAAGAGATGAACTGTCCCCATCTCACGCAGATACATCCGGACCGGATCATTTGTTTTGTCAAGTGCTCCAGGAGTTATAGTGAGTTCTCCAGGAGCAGGAGCATTTCCCTTGGCTTTACCAGCGAGTCGAGCAGTTTTCATTGCTGCATATTTCTCTTCTGATTCAGCGATATCGATTCCAGCATTGGCAAAGGCATCGAACAACGTGTCGAGTTCGTCTGGGGTGCTTATTTCTGCTGGTAAGTTTTCGTTGATTTCGTCGAAGAGTAGGTACCCCTTCTCTTTACCAAGTGCGATCAAGGTTTTCACCTCGTCGTATTTTTCCTCGATTGATGGGTTGCTAATTCTGGTCTCCGTCATGCTCTTGTCTCTGTTTTTCCCAAAGTTTCAATTTGCCGCGCCAGTGATAGTATCTCGGCAGTTAGTTTGTTTTCGTCCCCGCCCAGAGAGAGTTTAGATCGGAGCTGGGAAAGTTGAAGTTTTAAACGCTCTTTACGAAGTCCATTTAAACAATCCACAGCGCTTTGGCGAGGACTTAGTGGTGAAGGCTCTGTAAGGATGCGAGTAAACTGTTTTCTGAGTTCATCTGGTTTTAGTTGGTCGAGCAGTCGCTCAGTTGTGAGCTCTCCTGAATTCTTTTGTTTTTTCATTATCCTCAAAATTGGAGCGGTTGTAAGCCCCTCTAAGTCCTGCTCCTTAATTTCATCCAGGACGGTGTAGTTGTCTGAGCTTGATAAAATCCATCTAATCAGTTCTCTTTCTGCCAACTTAACCGGAGTTGACCCCGAAGTAGGGAGTTCGAACCGAGATATTTCTTTTTTTTCGATGTGCCGTTGCAACTCATCTAAGACTGCTCCATCCGTGATGCCGATGTGTTCCGCTAGGGGACCAACATAACCTATTCGTTCCACCCTATCCGGAATCTTTCCAAGTATTGGTAATAAGTCACCTAAGAACTTCGCTTTGCCTCTTGGAGTATCTACATCGTAACGCGTTGAGGCTTCGCGGATCAAGAAGCTGACGAAAGAAGAGGACTTTGCTATTAGTTTAAGATATTGTTCCGAACCTTTACTCCGGATATATCCATCGGGGTCTAATCCTTTCGGCAATGTCAAAACCTGAACATCGAAACCCTCTTCGAGGAGTAGTTCTGTGGTTCGTCGGGCAGCTTTGATACCAGCGCTGTCTGGGTCAAAATTAATTATAACTCTTTCCGTGTAACGCTTGAGTAATCGCACGTGGTCTTTGGTAAGACTAGTCCCACAACAAGCGATGGCCTCTTTGATTCCTCCCTGATAGGCTTGAAGGCAGTCCATATAGCCTTCCATCAGAATTGCACTGTCCTTTTTTCTGATGGCTTCTTTCGCACCTTGAAAGCCAAACAGCACTGAACCTTTGTGATAGATTGGGCTCTCTGGGGAGTTTAGGTATTTAGGCTCTCCCGTTCCCAAAATTCTCCCGCCAAAGGCGACAATACGTCCTGAAACTGATGTGATTGGAATCATAATCCGTTTGCGAAAGCGGTCATAGAAGCCATCTCTGGTTTTGCGTGGAACTGCGAATCCAGCTCTTTCGATATGTTTTGGATGAGCCCCTTGACTGGAAAGATGTTTGATAAGAGCTGTCCATGTGTCGGGAGCGAAGCCTATGCTATACGCGCGAATAGTTTGTTCGTTCAGACCTCTTTTCAACAAGTAAGCTAGTGCTTTTTCACCGTCTTTTGTTTCGTGAAGCTGTTTTTGGAAGAATTTTGCGGCTTCCTCTTGCAATTTATACAGAACTCTAAGTTCTTGATCTTGTGTAGCATTATTTCCTGAAACATTGGGTAATTTGATACCTGCTTGAGTCGCTAGTTGCTCGACTACTTGAACAAAGGAAAGTTTGTCATAGAGCATAATGAACTTGAAAACATCCCCGCCCTCATTACATCCGAAACAATGGAAGATTTGCCGTTGTGGCTCCACATGAAATGATGGAGTTTTCTCATTATGGAATGGACAAAGTCCTTTGAAACTGTTCCCGGTAGCTTTCAGAGGTACGTAGCCCTGAATGATTTGGACAATGTCGCTTGAGGAACGAACTTGATCAATGAAATTTTGTGGAATGCCAGGCATGCTAGTTTCTAAGCTCTATCACGATATCAGAACCGTGGTTTTTGCTGAGAACCCCTTGAATACCAAGCACTTCGTTTTCATGGATATGCATAATCTATGGTTTCGGCGGTAGAACTAAGTAAAACACAAACCACTTATAATAAAAGACTTGTGAGCTAGTAGGAATGGTCACCTGCCTACCGTCTATCATAGCACTTATTCGGTATTACTGGCGAAATCTAGAGTAACCGTAGTACTTATTCGAGAACTCTCTTTGGTTAAGAGCAGGTGTTAGCTCCTAATGGATAGATTTGCAGATGGTTCCGGCGAGGTAACCAGCACCAAAACCATTATCTATGTTGACAACTGCTACGCCAGGTGAGCAACTGTTAAGCATTGATAAAAGAGGAGAAAGTCCTTTGAAGGAAGAGCCGTATCCAATACTTGTTGGTACGGCGATGACTACGGAGTTAGTTAACCCTGAAACTACACTTGGAAGTGCACCATCCATTCCTGCTACTACTATTAGCACATCCGAAGAGGTTAGAGAGTCTTGATGAGCCAGGAGTCTGTGTAACC